>JAGOEY010000186.1 GCA_017997515.1 Burkholderiaceae bacterium
GGGCAACAGGTTTTATTGGCAAACGTCTTGTGAAGAAGCTGCTGGAGCGCAAAGGCTCGGTGGTCTACTTCCTGCTGCGCAAGGAAAGTGCGGCCAAGGTGGCCGATCTGCGCAGCTACTGGGGCGTGAGCACGGCACGTGCGGTGCCGGTGTTTGGCGACCTGACGTCGAAGAAGCTGGGTATTGCCGCGGACGACATCAAGAAGCTGAAAGGCACTGTGGGCCATGTCTACCACCTGGCCGCCGTGTACGACCTGGATGCGGACGAAGAAAGCCAGGTGGCCGTGAACATCGACGGCACCCGCAACGCCATCGAGCTGGCCAAGGCCATTGACGCGGGGCACTTCCACCATGTGTCGTCCATCGCCGCCGCCGGTTTGTACGAAGGCGTCTTCCGCGAAGACATGTTCGAGGAGGCCGAGAACTACGACCACCCGTACTTCATGACCAAACACGAGAGTGAAGGCATCGTGCGCAAGGAGTGCAAGGTGCCGTGGTCGGTGTACCGGCCCGCCATGGTGGTGGGTGACAGCACCAACGGCGAGATGGACAAGATCGACGGCCCGTACTACTTCTTCAAACTCATCCAGCGTATGCGCCAGTTGCTGCCGCCCTGGATGCCCATGGTGGGCCTGGAGGGCGGGCGGATCAACATCGTGCCGGTGGACTTTGTGGTGAATGCACTCGACACCATCAGCCACCAGCAGGGTATTACCAAGAAGTGTTACCACCTGGTGGACCCCACGGGTTACCGTGTGGGTGACGTGTTGGACATTTTCAGCCGGGCGGCCCATGCGCCCAAGATGAACGTGTTTGTCAACGCCGCGCTGCTGGGGTTCATCCCACGGGCGGTGAAGAAGGGGTTGATGGCATTGGCACCGGTGCGGCGCATCCGGGGGGCGGTGCTGAAAGACCTGGGCTTGCCCGAAGACATGCTCACCTTTTTGAACTACCCCACCCGTTTCGACTGCCGCGAAACCCTCGCTGCGCTGAAGGGCAGTGGTGTGTCGTGCCCCAACCTCAAAGACTACGCATGGCGGCTGTGGGATTACTGGGAGCGTAACCTCGACCCCGACCTGCACATCGACCGCTCACTCAAAGGCACCGTGGCCGGCAAAGTGGTGCTGGTGACCGGCGGCTCGTCTGGCATTGGCCTGGCCGCAGCGCACAAGTTTGCCGAAGCCGGGGCCGTCACCATCATCTGTGGCCGCGACCAGGACAAACTCGATGAAGCCTGCAAAGAGGCCGCTGCCAAGGGTTACCAGTTCATCGCCTATGCCGCTGATATTGCCGATATGGCTGACTGTGACCGGTTTGTGCAGCAGCTGGTCGAAACCCATGGCGGTGTGGACTTCCTCATCAACAACGCCGGGCGTTCCATCCGCCGTGCCATCGAGTCCAGCTACGACCGGTTCCACGACTATGAGCGCACCATGCAGCTCAATTATTTCGGCTGCCTGCGTGTGACCATGGGCTTGTTGCCCGGCATGTCGGCCAAGCGCAAAGGGCATGTGGTCAACATCAGCTCCATCGGTGTGCTGACCAATGCCCCGCGTTTCAGCGCCTATGTGGCGTCCAAAGCGGCGCTGGATGCCTGGACACGCTGTGCTTCGAGCGAGTTCTCGGACCGGGGCATCACCTTCACCACCATCAACATGCCGCTGGTGCGCACGCCGATGATTGCCCCGACGGGCATCTATAACAACGTGCCCACGCTGAGCCCCGAAGAAGCCGCCGACCTGATTGCCCAGGCCTGCATCTTCAAACCGGTGCGTATTGCCACACGCATGGGCATCACGGGGCAGGTCATGCATGCCCTGGTGCCGCGTGTGGCGCAGATCGCCATGAACACCACCTTCCGTATGTTCCCGGACTCGACCGCCGCCAAGGGCGAAAAATCCGGCAAAACCCAGCTGTCGGCAGAGGCGGTGGCGATGCAGCAAATGATGCGGGGCATCCACTTCTAAAACAGCGGTGCATGGCAAGTTTTGCACCCCCGCCGCGCGGCGGGGGGATAAACGACTAACCCCCGTTGGCGTTTTGCAAGCTCAACCCCGCATGCTCCCGCAGTGGGTGGAAGTGGATCTTCGGAAACCGCTCCTGTGCCAGCCGCACGTCATACGGTGACGTGCACAGGTAGGCCAGCGTGTTGGCCGCGTCCAGCGCCATCCGCACCGGGTAGGCGTTAACGAAGTCTTTGAGTTCCTGCGGCGTGTCTGCCGTAATCCAGCGGGCACCTGTGTACTGGCAGCCCTCCATACGCACGTCGCAGTCGTATTCACCCTTCAGGCGGTGCTGCACCACTTCAAACTGCAGCTGGCCAATGGCGCCCAGCAGCATCGGGCCGCCGACTTCGGGGCGAAACACCTGGATGGCACCTTCTTCGCCGAGCTGGGCCAGGCCTTGCTGGAGTTGTTTGGTGCGCAACGGGTTTTTCAGGATCACGGTCATGAACAGCTCGGGCGCAAAGAAGGGCAGGCCAGTGAACTGCAGGTTGGCCCCGTCGGTGATGGTGTCGCCCAGTTGCACGCCGCCATGGGTGGTGAAACCCACGATGTCACCGGCATACGCCTCTTCCACCGCTTCACGCCGCTGGCTCATGAAGGTCACCACGCTGGTGGGGCGCAGCTCCTTGGCGGTGCGCATCACCTTGAGTTTCATGCCGGGGGTGTATTTGCCCGAGGCCATACGCACAAAGGCGATGCGGTCACGGTGGTTGGCGTCCATGTTGGCCTGCACCTTGAACACCACGCCGGCAAAGTCCTTGTCTTCGGGCAGGATCTCTTTCACCACGGGCTGGCGGTTGACCAGGGTGGTACTGGTGCGCGGCTGGGGCGACGGGGCCAAATCCACCAGCGCGTCCAGTACTTCCATCACGCCGAAGTTGTTCACGCCGGAGCCGAAGAAGACGGGGGTTTGTTTGCCGGCCAAAAAGGCCTCGCGGTCCCAGGCGGGGGAGGCACCGGCGGCGAGTTCCATGCTTTGTTCGGCGGTTTCAAACTCGTGGCCAAAACGCTGCAGCAGTGCCTCGCGGTTGGCCAGGTCGATGGTTTCAAATTCTTGCGGCAGGCGTTCCTTGCCCGAGTCGAACACCGTCATCGCCTGCGTGCGCAGGTTCATGATGCCGCCGAAGGTTTTGCCCTGGCCCACGGGCCAAGTCATGGGCACACAGGGCATACCCAGCTCACGTTCGATCTCGTCCAGGATGTCGAGTGGCTCGCGCACTTCGCGGTCCATCTTGTTGACGAAGGTGATGATGGGGGTGTCGCGCTGGCGGCACACCTCGATCAGGCGGCGGGTCTGGGCTTCCACACCGTTGGCGGCGTCAATCACCATCAGCGCCGAATCCACGGCGGTCAACACGCGGTAGGTGTCTTCCGAGAAGTCCTTGTGGCCGGGGGTGTCGAGCAGGTTGATCACATGTTCACGGTACACCATCTGCATCACGCTGGATGCGACCGAGATACCCCGTTGTTTTTCAATCTCCATCCAGTCGGACGTGGCATGGCGGCTGGCTTTACGCGCCTTGACCGAACCCGCGATCTGGATCGCGCCCGAGAACAGCAACAGTTTTTCCGTCAGCGTGGTTTTACCCGCGTCGGGGTGGGAAATGATGGCAAACGTGCGGCGGCGGCGGGTTTCTGAGACGTAGGACACAGGGGTTCCAGAAGAGGGTCAGGGCTGTGCAACGGGGTTGTGCCCCCGGGCGACAGGCCTCGGTACAGGATGGGTTGCTGGAGGCTGGCCACGGTGTGTGGCAGGCAGCCGGGTGCCAGGATGGGCGATTTTACAGGTCCCCGTTACGGGCTGCGCTAAAATCCGCCCTCCGAGGAGCGTTGCAGCGCACCCATCCGCATGTGCAGATGAGGAGCGTGAGGCTCGGACACACATCGCAACCACGCTCACCCGCTGTTCTCGCGGTGAGTTTTCTTTTTCAGACTCCCTCTTGTGCAGCGGCATGTTTCAAACTTGTTGTGGAGTTCCCCCATGAGCGCTGTTCTCAAATCCGTCCCCGCGTCTGACCACGCCATCGCCGACCTGACCCTTGCCGCCTGGGGCCGCAAGGAAATCAAGATCGCCGAAACCGAAATGCCTGGCCTGATGGCCATCCGTGGTGAATTTGCCCAGTCGCAGCCGCTCAAGGGCGCGCGTATCACCGGCAGCATCCACATGAC
>JAGOEY010000187.1 GCA_017997515.1 Burkholderiaceae bacterium
CCCTGACCATCCACCAGCCGCAGGCCGGGTGCGACCTCGATCTGGCCGATGCGGGTCACGGGGGTGGCGCTGGCCTGTGCCGCAGCAGCTACGGCGTCGCGTTGGTCGGCAGGGGCGGTGAAGGCCAGCTCGTAGTCGTCACCGCCTGCCAGCACGAATTCGAGCTGTTTTTCAGCATCCAACAGGGCTCTGGCGCCCACTGGATGAGCGCAAGCAGCTATTAATTGCATAGCAATTGCAGTGTTGATACGGGCCCCCACACCACTGGCCCGCAGGATGTGGCCCAGGTCGCCCACCAGCCCGTCGCTGATGTCGATGGCGGCCGTGGCCACACCGCGCAGTGCTGTGCCCAGGGCCACGCGGGGTGTGGGTTGCTCCATACGGGCGCGGGCAGCGGTGAACACGTCGCCGGGCACGGCCAGCGTGCCGCGAAACACTTCCAGCGCCAGCCGGGCGTCGCCGAGGGTGCCGCTCACATACAGGTCGTCACCCGCGCGGGCACCCGAGCGCAGCAGCGCCTGGCCGGGCGGCACTTCGCCAAACACGGTGATGCAGATGTTCAGCGGGCCCTGTGTGGTGTCGCCGCCCACCAAAGCGCAGCCATGGGCGTCGGCCAGTGCCAGCAGGCCGCTTGAGAACGGCTCCAGCCAAGCGGCATCGGCGCGGGGCAGGCTCAGCGCCAGCGTGAAGGCCAGCGGCTTTGCACCACAGGCGGCCAGGTCGCTCAGGTTCACCGCGAGGGCTTTGTGGCCGAGTTTGTAAGGGTCCACCGTGGACAGGAAATGCCGACCCTCCACCAGCATGTCGCTGGAGATGGCCAACTGCATGCCCGGCGCGGGCTGCAGCAGCGCGCAGTCGTCACCAATGCCCAGCACGGTGCTGGCGGCACTGGCTGTGGCGGCAGCGGGGCGCTTGAAAAAGCGCGCAATCAGATCAAATTCACCCATGGCGCTGGAGCATACAGGGTGTATACCCAGCTCCAGCCCACGTGTGTACTACACGCCTGCCGGGCCCCGGAACCGCCCCGCCGCCTGCCGCACCACCTCCGCCAGCAGCCGTTCCTTGCGCTGCACGTCACGCAGCCAGCGGGCGTCGTTCTGGTTGTTTTCCACACCGTTGCGCAGCAGGTGGATGGCGCTGGATGCGTTCACATCGCGGGCGTGGCTGCTGATCTTCAGCATGGTCTGCAGGATGTGTTCACGCAGCGGCATGTGGTCGCCGGTGGCGGGGTCCACATACACCGCGTCGAGCCCGAAGCGGCAGGCCTGGAAGCGGTTGTAGGTGTAGACGAGGTAGTCGTCTTCGGTGGGCATGAACGGGTCGTCGTGCAGCATCCATGCGGCCAGCGCCTGCACGTAGCCGGACAGGGCGGCCGCACGTTCCACCGTGAGGGGGGTGTCGAACACACGGATTTCGATAGTGCCGAACTCCGGTTTGGGCCGGATGTCCCAGTAGAAGTCCTTCATGCTTTTGACCACACCGGTGCGGGTCATCTTGTCGAAGTAGGCCTCGAAGTCGTCCCAGGTCAGCGCAAACGGCGCGCGCCCCGACAGCGGGAACGCAAACACCGAGTTGAGCCGTGCGGAGTCAAAAGCCGTGTCCTGCCCCTGCACATGCGGGCTCGATGCCGACATGGCAATGAAGTGCGGGATGTAGCGCGACATGCGGTGCAGCATCAGCAGCGCGGCGTTGGCGTCGGGGCAGCCAATGTGCACATGCTGGCCGAAGATGGTGAACTGCTTGCTCAGGTAGCCGTACAGCTCCGACAGCTCGCGAAAACGCGGCTTGTCGTAGATGCGGCGTTCGTGCCATTGCTGGAACGGATGGGTGCCGCCGCCCACCACGGCGATGTTGAGTTTGTCGGCGCTTTTGACGAGTGCGTCGCGCACCTGCGACAACTGCCCCAGCACCTCGGACGCAGAGTGGCAGATGCCGGTGGAGATTTCGATCATGCTCGACGTCATCTCGGGCACCACGCTGCCGGGCAGCGGGGTTTTGGCCATCAGGCGCAGCATGTCCTCGGCATAGGGGGCGAGGTCGTAGTCGTGGGTGTTGACGAGCTGCAGCTCCAGCTCCACACCGAGGGACAAGGCTTCAGAGCGTTGGAAGTGCTCCAGGCGTTCACTGGGTTCACGGGGTTCAAGGGGCACGGCGCTCTCCTGTGTTGGTGGCCTGGCTGCCGGGCAGCCAGGGTTTGGAGCTTTCGCCCGCCCGGTACACGGCCAGTGTGGCCACCATGGCGCCCAACACCTCCATCAGCAAAATCGCGGGCAAGGCCACGCGGGCAATCTCTTCCCCAACAGCCGGGGATGCCGTCATGAACTGCGACACGATCAGCAGTGCAATCGACGACATGGGTGACATGGCCGCGCCCACCCACAGCGCCTGTTTCCAGCTGGCACCGCTGCCCACATTGCCCAGCGCCACACCTGCCACCTTGGCGATGGCGCGGGCGGCAATCAGGGCCACCACCAGGCCGGTGACGGGTGCACTCCAGTCGGCCTGCGCGGCCACGGTGGAGACCAGCACAAACATCATCATGGTCAGCAGCGAAGCGGCGGTGCCCATCTGCCGGGGCCACGACCAGGGGCGCGGGCTGATCTGTTTGAGCAGCATGCCACCCAGCAGTGCGGCCAGCGGGGCCGAGCCGCCCAGGTGGGCGGCGATGGTGGCCGCAGCCGAAATCAGCGCCAGCAGCAGGATCGAGGTGTTCTCGCTGGACGGGCTCATGAAGCGCAGCGCTGTGCGCAAAGCCAGTGCCAGCAAGCCCCCCACGGCGATCGACACACCCAGCACCACGGCCACCGGGTAGAACGCATCCCACGGGGTGTGCTGGGGCCGGTGCAACAGGCCCGCCTGGGCCGCACCCAGCGTGAGTGCATAGAGTGAGCCCAGGGTGGACAGCACCAGGGCGCGGTCCGTGACCGGGCCGGAGGCCTGGGTGTCCGCCACCACCCGTGTCAGCACCGCAGGCGACGCCACCATGGCCACGATGGCCAGCGGCCCGGCCACATAGACCGGCATGTCGAAGTAACGCAGCAGCCAGTACACCGCAAAGTAGGTGAGGGTGGACTCGGCAATACTTTGCACCAGCACCATCGGGTTGTGGCGGAACCAGCGCAGCGGAATACGCCCCCCGGCCTCGAACAACACGATGGCTACGCCCAGCTCCAGCAGGAACAAACCGGTGCCCTGCAATGGCCAGAGCGCACCGTTAAATCCGGCCAGCCCGGCCACCGTGCCCACCAGTGAATAACCCAGCACTTTGGGCAAGCCCGAATAACGTTGAAAAAGGTAGCCAACGACTGTGGCAACCGCCAGCAGCATCGACCATTGCACGGTAGGCAGCCCGGCAGAAGGGCGCAACCATTCGGCCCAAAGGGTGACCAGTTCATTCATCCAGCATCTTCTCCTGTTGGTGAATTTGTCTCTTGTAGGAAAAGGGCACTGTGTAAAAACGTGCCCGCGAAGTCGTGCCCAGGAAAAGTCTTGCGCACCGCACTGTACAGCGCGGTACAAAAAGCGCCTGTAGGACAGAGCCCAAAAGCCCTGGTTTTGTGCACGGCTTCCACCCCCGACGCGCGCAGCGCGGAGACTTCAAGCAGACACCACGGAACCGGCTTTGCCGGGCCGTAGGTGTCGCCCCCTGCAAGGGGGGAGGCGCAGCGGAACGCAGTCCGCGCAGCCTGGGGGTGTGCCTACCCAGCCGGGATGAAGAAGCTGAGCGGCCGGTGCCGCCAGCGGGCCCAGATCGCCTGGTGGATGTGGGCGCGTTGCACCCCGCTCACGTTGTGTGCCCGCAGTGCGAGTTTGTACGCCAGGTAAAAACTCACACCCAGGTTCAGTGCGCCAATGAGCGGAATGGCCGCCACCGCCCACCAGAACGCGGGCATGAACACGGTTTGCACGCCATACGCCACACTCGCTGCGGCCAGTTGTCCGGCCGACAGGGTGACGTGGCGCACCTCCAGCGGCAGGCTGAAAAACGCCATGATGGGCGGGATCAGGCCCAGCATAAAACCCAGCGAAATGTTGGACGCAAAACCCGAGATGTTGTTGCGCATGAAGTGCGCCCAGCGCCCCGCACGTTCCACCCCCAGCAGGCCGGTCACGCTCGGGTTGTAGCGCATGGCCGAGTCCAGCCGGCGCAGCACAAACCAGTT
>JAGOEY010000188.1 GCA_017997515.1 Burkholderiaceae bacterium
CCCTCCCATGCCAGCTCGATCTGGCCAAAAATGGGGTCTTCCTGGGCGTCAATCTCGGGCAGCGAGGCCTGCATGGTCATCAGGTTCGAGACCACCTCTTCGTGCCATTCGATGTGGCACAGCGGCATCATTTCGCTGCGGCCACGGATGCTGACCGGCCCCAGGCTGTGAAACCGCAGGCCTGCTATTTCAGATGCGCTTTGCATCGTGGATTCGGTAGCCCAGATTTCGCTCGGGCCACACATGTCGCTGACCCGCGCCGCGACGTTCACGGCGTCGCCGTAACAGTCGCCGTCCACCACCACCACTTCACCGCTGGCGATGCCGATCTTGATTTCTGTGCGCAGGGTGGCGGGCCATCGGGCCAAGCGGATCTGGTGGCTGCGCTGTATTTCCAGGGACGCCGCCAGTGCGTCGGCCGGGTCGGCGAACGAACTCAAAACACCATCACCCAGGTTTTTGACCACCTGGCCTTCATGGGCTTCGACGACCTCGCTGATCCAACGGTTGAGTCGGGTGACGGTCTCGGTTGCTTTGTCGTTCCCCAACGATTCAAAAAGCGCTGTGCTGCCCGTCAGGTCGGTGAATACAACAGTGGTGTGGACACCCATTGAGAAGGGCTTTTCTGAAAGTTATATGTAAAACAGTGTAATTGAGAAACGGACGCTGCATGGTGCGCAAACGCTGGGCTTACCCGAATCTCTTTTTTACGCGGCATCCACGCAACGTTTGTTGGCAGGCCTACGCCGACACACCACAGGCCCCAAGCGCCAAAAGGCCCATATTGAACAGAAAATACTTCAGCTTTGTGTCGAAAGGACTTGATTCATATGTTGTTTTTGGTCAACGGAGCCAAGCAACCAAAAGCCTGAATCACTTGCCTTTGCGCCACGACACGCGTAACTTGGACAACCCGTCACCCTCTTCGAGACATCGGCAACGTTCAAAAATGCGCTGGAGCAAACCCAATATCCGCAGTGGCATGCATTCGTTGCTGGGCAAAAGCAGCCCAGCCGCTGCTGTGGACAGGGATGCACATATTGAAGCCATCCGCAACGCGATGTTGTTGTGCCTGGAGCCATTCACCGACCACAGCGACCGGCATTTTGTGCAGGTTCAGAACCGTATCCGCTTCTGCACCAATGCAGAAGACCTCTGGTACCTGCGCGGTGATGTCATGGCCTTGCTGTCAGCCACCCGCGGAGAATTGGCGGCGCGCCAAAGTGTGGACGGGCTGGCCCCTCTTTTTGAAGGCCTGCTGCCGCGCAGCCTGACAGACCGCCCGGCCCGTCTACGGCACTGACACGCCGGCACTTGCTCAGTGCGCGTGGCCCCAGTACAGCAGCGCATCACGCCCCTCCACCGACAAAGACACGTGGGCCCCCACGGGCAGCATCACTTTGGTGGCCACATGGCCGTACGGCAGGTTGGTCAGCACCGGCACCTTGACCTGCTGGCGCAGCCAGTCCACCACGGTCTGCAGCTTGTAGCCCTTGTCATGGGGCACCAGTTTGAAGTCGGTGAACTGGCCCATCACAATGGCTTTTTGCTGCGCCAGCACACCGGCATGCAGCAGCTGTGTGAGCATACGTTCCAGGCGGTACGGGTGTTCGTTCACATCCTCCAGAAACAGGATGCCGCCGCGCACACTGGGCAGGTAGGGCGTGCCAACCAGGGACGACAGCACGGCCAGGTTACCGCCCCACAACTGGGCTTTTTTGGTATAAAAATCACCTGTAGCGCCCGTCTTTGCTGCGCCTTCAGCTACCAAACTTGTAGTGCCAGTTGCTTTCTCTTTCGGCATACGCCAGCCGGTGCCTTCACCATGCCCGGTCAACAGGTCGTCAAAACAGGCTTCCATGATGTCGTCGGGCACACCTTCCACGCCAAAGTCCGAGCCCAGCGCGGGGCCGGCCCAGGTGACGGCACCGGTCTTGGCCAGCACCGCGTTCTGGAAGGCGGTGAAGTCGCTGACACCCACAAATTTCATGCCTTTTTCCACCGCATTGGCCACGGCTTTGTAAGGCAACTGGGGCAGCAGGCGTGTGAGGCCATACCCCCCGCGCGAGATCAGCGCCACATGGGCACCACTGGCGGCCGCGCGGCCAATGGCGGCGATGCGGGTGGCGTCGTCCCCGGCAAACCGCAAATGGCTGGCCAGTGCGGCTTCGTCCACCTCCACCTCGTGCCCCAGGGCTTTGAGCCGTGTAATGCCGCGCTTGAACGCAGCCTTGTCGCGCACGGCGCTGGACGGGGAGTAGATGTAGATGTGTTTGCTGCCATGGTCGTGCCCGCAGTGGGCGTGGTCGTCATGGTGATGGTGGTGCTGGGACAAATCGCGCTCAGGCCAGATGGGTATCTGCGGCCTGCTCCGAAGTAAGGGATAGAGGGGGACGGGTTTTCCCGTCAGGGCTGGAAGTATTCCACAGCCTCGCGGGCCACTTCAGCCATTTGCTCTGGCGCAAGGGGGCCGGTGTTGGGCACCACGTGGGGTGGAGGGCTGTTACGAATGGTCGGCCAACCCGGCACCGTGCCTGGTGCGCCGACCACCATGAAACTGCGGCCCGTCCAGGTGTTGTGCCAGAAGTCACGTGTGGTGCGGGACACTTCACAGCCCTCGCCGTCCAGACCTTTTGACAGCAGGGCAGGAAAGGCACGCAGCGCAGCGCTGTGCCCCCGGTCGGGAAACGGTGCGTCGTACACGGCGGTGCCTGCGGGTTGCAGGGTGTCCAGCACCAGCAAACCCCGGTACCGGTCGGGCGCTGCAGGCGGCAGGGTCAAGCCCAGCAGACCGCCCTGCCCCGGCGGCACCACCAGAACGACGTTGCGCAGGTCGAGCCGCTCCACCAGCTCCAGCAGGGTCTGGTGGTGCCAGCTGGCGCTGTGTGCTGCTTCTTTTTTGGGTTTGTCACTGCGACCAAAACCCAGCAGGTCGGGGGCCACCACGCGGTGGCCTGCGGCCAGCCACACCGGAAGCACCGTGTGGTACTGGTAACTCCAGCCCGGGCTGCCGTGCAGGCAGAGCCAGGTGGTCTGGCGGGTGTCTGAGGGGTGGGTGTGCCCCCCTTCGTCGAGGTAGTGCATCCGCAGCCCGCCCAAGGCTGGCAGGTCACTGACGTAATGCGGTGCCCACGGGTAGCCGGGCAGGTTGGCAAAACGCCCGTCGGGCGTGCGTAATGCGTCGTCGCGCAGCGGGTGCTGGGCCTGCGCTTCGGCGCGTTGCAGGCTGCGCCGCTGCTGGAAGAAGTCTTGCAGCACGGCACCACAGGCATCGGCCAGCACGCCGCCCACCACGGTGGTCTGGTGGTTGAGCTGCGGCTGGGCAAACAGGTTGATGACCGAGCCCACCGCGCCGGTGCGGGGCTCGGTGGCACCAAACACCACCCGCTTCAAGCGGGCGTGCAGCATGGCACCGCTGCACATGGCGCAAGGCTCCAGCGTGACAAACAGCTCACAACCGTCCAGCCGGTAGTTGCCCAGCACCTGCGCTGCCGCCCGCAGCGCGACGATTTCGGCATGGGCGGTGGGGTCGTGGCTGGTGAGGGGGGTGTTGCGGCCGGTGGCGATCACCACGCCGTCCTTCACCACCACCGCGCCCACAGGCACTTCACCCGCAGCTGCAGCCGCGTGGGCCAGCGCCAGCGCCTGTGCCATAAAAATTGCGTCGGAACTCATTTGCTATTGATTCAGGAGCTGTCTGCGCACGCTGGATGGGCGCTGGATGCCAATTTCGTTCATATTTTTGACCCTGGCGGGCTGGTTTTACTTGTCGTCCGGCAGGGGCCGGGCTTGCTGCATGGCCGCCTCCAGCGCCTGTTTGTACTGCTGCTGGACCTGCTGGCTTTGTTCGCGCACCGTTCCCGTGGGGGCAGGCACTGAGGCTGCGCCCGGCACTTGCAGGCTGGGCACCACCGCCTGGGTGCTCGCCAGCTGTTTCTTGGCCAGCACACCCACGATGGCCAGCGCCACCACCAAACCCACCATGCCAAAAACACCACGCATACCCAGACTCCTGTGAAGCCACCCAGCCACAACGGCCTGCTGACTGTAGCGGTTTGTGCTGCGGCTTGGCCTTGGGCCAGTACGCCACGGTTGCGGCGCAGGTGCCAGACGACTTCCGTTTTGCGGTCAAGGCCCCCAGTGTGGTCAACGAT
>JAGOEY010000189.1 GCA_017997515.1 Burkholderiaceae bacterium
GTGGGCGACTTGGCGAACACCTTGCTCTTTTCCGCTTCGAGGTACAGCACCTTGTGCGGAGCGGTGCCCTGGTCACCGACCTTCTTGCCTGCCACTTCACCCTTGAGGAACAGTGGCGTGATCTTGTCGGCGTTCTTGATGCGTTTGGTGTCGATGCCCTTGAGGTTGCCAGTCGGCACGATCTTCTTGAGCGAGAAATATTCGGTGTCGATCAAATCGAAACTGTTGGGCGCGGTGACGGCGCGTTTGGTCACGTCGTCGGTGGTCACCGCCACGTACTGGATGGTGATGCCGGTGTCGGCTTTGAACTTCTCGGCAATGGCTTTGTCCTGGTTCACCGCCGTGCCCAGGTAACGCAGGGTGATTTTTTCCTGTGCGTGGATGGCCGGGAACACGCCCGCAGCCAGGATGCCAGCGGTGCCTTGCAGCAGCGAACGGCGTTGTACGCCACGGGAATCGGAAGAATCAGACATGGTGAAAGGCTCCTTGAACAAGCGGGTTGAGAAATGGAAAAAGGATGGAGAGAAACGAAAAAGTTCAGGCCACCGCAGATGCGCGCAGGCCATGGGCGTGGCCTGCGGCCCAGTCCAGGTTGACGGGCTCACCGGTGGTGTAGGGGCGGGCGGCAAATGTGGCTTCGGGCAGCATCACCGACACACCGGTTTCACCACCCGCGTTCTGCGCCTGCAGGCCCAGCAGCACATAGGTGCCCTGGTATTCGACGTCGGTGATGCGGGCGCTAATTCCACGCATGCCGGGTGTGCCCTCTGCCGCAGGGGCGATCTGCATGTGGTCGTTGCGCACGGCGATCTTGCCCACTGGGGTGTCCAGCACGTTGTGGCCACCCATAAAACGTGCGATGAATTCGGTGGCGGGTTGGTTGTAGATCTCGTGCGGGCTGCCCACCTGTTCGATGTGGCCCTGGTTCATCACCACCATGGTGTCGGCCAGTGCCATCGCCTCTTCCTGCGAGTGGGTGACGTGGATGAAGGTGAGGCCCAGCTCCTGCTGCCAGCGGCGCAGCTCGGCGCGCATCTGGATGCGCAGGAAGGGGTCGAGCGCGGACAGCGGCTCGTCCAGCAGCAGCACACGTGGCTGGGTGATGAGCGCCCGCGCCAGCGCCACACGCTGCTGCTGGCCGCCCGACAGTTCACCGGGTTTGCGCTGTGCCAGGTGGCCCATGGCCACACGCTCCAGCAGGTCCTGTGCCTTGGCCTGGCGTTCGGTTTTACCGATACCTTTCATCTTCAGGCTGAAGGCCACGTTGTCGAGCGCCGTGAGGTGTGGGAACAGCGCAAAACTCTGGAACATCATGGCCGTGCCCCGGCCGGACGCGGGCAGGTCGGTGATGTTGCGGTTGTCCAGCAGGATGTCGCCACTGCTCACCGACTCGTGCCCCGCAATCATGCGCAGCGTGGTGCTTTTGCCGCAGCCCGAAGGCCCGAGCAGGCAGCAGTAACTGCCGCTGGCGATTTTGAGGTTGATGCTGTCCACCGCGATGCTGCCTTGCGCGTAACGCTTGGTCAGGGCGATGAGTTCAACGGCGGTGCTGGGGTTTGCGGTGGTGTGCATAAAGACTGTTACGCAAAGCCTGTGCCAGGTTTTGTATGCAATCTGGCGCGCAGAATGCGTACAAAATGCACCGCGCCAGTGCAAATGCCCCGTGTCTGCCCATGCCGATGCACCGCTGTGTGCATATTTGTTGCATTCCCACATGGCAGAACCGGGCCCGCGCCGTGGCAATATCTGCCCTTTGCAGGCGTGCCTGCAGATTCGCACCGTGATGACGCGGGCGATATAACCCCCAGCAGGTGTATGGAAGCCTCTTGATGACAACAGCCAATACACGTTCAGACTATGTGAAGTTCCTGCGGTCCTGGATGGCCAACCCGCTGAAGGTGTCGGCGGTAGCCCCCTCAGGCCAGTCGCTGGCCCGCCTGATGACGGCGGAGATCTCGCCCGGCAGCGGCCCGGTGCTGGAGCTGGGCCCGGGCACCGGCGTGTTCACCAAGGCATTGCTGGCGCGTGGTGTGGCCGAGGACGACCTGACCCTGGTGGAGTTTGGTGCCGACTTTGCCCACATGCTCGAGGCCCGCTTCCCGCGCACGCGGGTGGTGCGTATGGACGCCACCCAGCTGGCCGAATCTGCCCTGTTTGACGGTGCCCCCGTGGGTGCGGTGGTCAGTGGCCTGCCGCTGTTGTCGATGTCGGCGCGCAGCATCGAGCAGATCTTGGCCGGTGCCTTTGGCTACATGCGCGAGGGCGGCGCGTTCTACCAGTTCACCTACCGCCCCATGTGCCCCGTGCCGCGCCCGGTGCTCGACCGTTTGGGCCTGAAGGCCACCCTGGTGGGGCGCACGGTGCGCAACATTCCGCCTGCGGCGGTGTACCGGGTGACGCAGGTGGGGGCGGAATAAGCGCCTGTTTCAGATGTCAAATAGGCCTCTAGCGCAGGTGGGGCCGTCGCAAGGCGCTATTGAAATAATGCTAAAAAAATCTTTGACTGAAGTCCGAATGGGCACAGGTTTTCCATCGCCCTGCCTTGTCGGGCGTCAGAGTTTTTGCATTACCCGGCACTTCGGATAGGTCGAGCAGCCCCAGAACTGGGAACCAATCTCTGCGCCGGATTTGGCCGTGCGCAACACCAGGGCGCTGCCACACTGGGGACATTTGCGTGTGGCTTGCGGGTTGCTGCGTTCTTTCAAGTGCTGCACATGCTGGTCGTGCGTGGCCCGGGTTGGGGCCATGCGACCAGTTTGCAAGCGTTGCAGCAGGGCTTGCACCTGCGCATCCGAGAACACGGGCTGTGTGAACGACAGGATGTAGTCCGCGCAACCGCCGCCGTAAGTCACGTTGGCGGGCATGTCGGTCTTGAAGGTGCTGCCGCCGACGAAGACGATGACCGAATGAACCGTGTCAGGCGGCACTTGCAGGGTGCTCTCCAGCGCCTGGGTGTGTTTGTAGTTTTGCCGCAGCGGGTTTTGAAATTTGAAGCTGCGTTTGTAGATTTTTTGCGTCCACTCGGCTTGCCGCTCGCTGCCAAAAATCCAGCCCTGCATGTTTTTGGTTTCGATGGAGAAAATGCCAAAGCGCGAGACCAGCACATGGTCAATCTGGGTGCTGCCATCAAGCGTGGCCAAGGTCACGTTGTGCAGCGGCAAGTACACCGTTTTGTCGAGCCGCAGGCGCAGCATGAAGCGCACAAACAACTCCCCCATCTGGCCTTTGCCCCAGGGGGACTTCAGAATGGAGACGACGACGATGATCGGAATCAGCCAGACCAGCATCTGGACCAGTGGGTTGAGTGCGGTGTTCATGGTGTGACCTCGGTGTGCACCTGGATCCCGGGCTGCTCTCGCGCCAGTACAAAGCCCGGCTCAAACGATGCCAAAACGGCCTCCAGCGTGCCCCATGGGTTGTCCAACGGCAGCAGCAATACGCCGTTGCCAAAACGTTGGACGCCTACCTCGGTTCCTGCAAAACACAACTCCTTGGGCAGGCGCACGGCCTGGTTGCAGCCAGATCGGAAGAGGTGGGCGGTGTCCATGGCGGGCTCCAAAAGAGGGTGTTTTAGGTATCAAATTTCCACTTTGTGCTTGCTGGTACTACACAAGAAGCTATCAAATTTGTTGCAAATCAGCGGCGATGTGTTGCGCCTGGCCCTTCACAGCAGCTTCATATGTTTCGCTTGCGCTGTCAGCTCCGCCCGGAAGTTCGGGTGCGCAATCCCGATGAGTTCACGCGCCCGCTGACCGGCAGATTTGCCGCGCAGCTGGGCCACGCCGTATTCGGTGACGACGTAGTTGATGTCGTTCTTGCTGGTGCTCACATGCGTGCCGGGGCTGAGCACAGGGGCGATGCGCGAGATGGTGTCGTCTTTGGCGGTGGAGGGCAGCACGATGAAGGCTTTGCCGCCGCGTGAGCGGTTGGCGGCGCGCACAAAGTCGCTTTGGCCGCCGGTGCCGGAGAAGGGGGAGTGGCCCAGGCTTTCGGAGCCACACTGGCCCAGCAGGTCGATCTGCAGGGTGGCGTTGATGGCGACCAGTTTGTCGTTCTGGCCGGCCAGCATCGGGTCGTTGGTGAAGTTGACCGGGTGCATTTCCAGCATCGGATTGCGGTCCATGAAGCGGTAGAGCTTGGCCGAGCCGAG
>JAGOEY010000190.1 GCA_017997515.1 Burkholderiaceae bacterium
ATGGTGGCCAGGATGTCGGTGTTTTCCACAAACTGCAGCTCGGGCGTTTTGCCCGAACCGTCTTTTTTGATCTTGTGGTCTGCCGCCTGCGCAGGTCGCCAGTCGGCCACAGCGGCAGTTGCTATAAAAATAGTAGCTGATTGCGCACGCTGGGTGGCCGCAGAGAGCATATTTGATGCTGATTTCACGTCCACACGGGCCACCCCACGCGGTGTGGACAGGTGAACCGGCCCGGCGATCAAAGTCACCTCGGCACCGGCCTCGCGGGCCGCGCGGGCGATGGCAAACCCCATCTTTCCGCTGGACAGATTGGTGATGCCGCGCACCGGGTCAATCGCCTCGTAGGTCGGCCCGGCGGTCACCAGCACATGCTGGCCAGCCAAGCGTTTGGGCTGGAAGAACGCCACCACGTCCTCCAGCAGCTCGGCGGGCTCCAGCATACGGCCGTCACCGGTTTCGCCACAGGCCTGGTCGCCGTTGCCCACGCCCAGCAAAGTGGCGCCATCGGCCTGCAGTTGTGCCATGTTGCGTTGGGTGGCAGGGTGCGCCCACATTTCGCGGTTCATGGCGGGGGCGATCAACAGCGGCACACTGCCGATGGGGCGGGCCAGGCACATCAGGCTCAGCAGCTCGTCCGCCCGGCCCTGCACCAGCCGCGCGATGAAGTCGGCGCTGCAAGGCGCGATCAGGATCGCATCGGCCTCGCGGCTCAGGTTGATGTGCGGCATGTTGTTGGGCTCGCGGCTGTCCCACTGCGAGCCATATACGCTGCGGCCCGACAGCGCCTGCATCGTCACCGGGGTGATGAACTGTTCGGCGGCTTCGGTCATCACCACCTGCACGGTGGCACCCTGCTTGATCAGCCCACGGCACAACTCAGCGGCCTTGTAACAAGCCACACCGCCGCTCAGGCCCAGTACGATGTGTTTTCCAGTCAGGTCCATGGCAATTCTCCAGTGGGCGCCAATGTAGCAGAGCAAAATCGGCAGGACGTATGCCCGCCATGTCGATCAGAGCCCCTGGCGCTGCTTCTATAATCCTGCTTTACCACCTTACGGGACGCTGGTACGACCACCAGCGCCCTGCTCGACATGACCAAATTTGTCTTCGTCACCGGCGGTGTGGTGTCTTCCCTGGGCAAGGGAATCGCCTCCGCCTCCCTGGCCGCAATCCTCGAATCGCGGGGCCTCAAAGTCACTCTCATCAAGCTGGACCCGTATATCAACGTGGATCCTGGCACGATGTCGCCCTTCCAGCACGGTGAAGTGTTCGTGACCGACGACGGCGCCGAAACCGACCTGGACCTCGGCCACTATGAGCGTTTCATCGAAACGCGCATGAAGAAAACCAACAACTTCACCACCGGCCGCATCTACCAGTCCGTGCTGGAAAAGGAACGCCGCGGTGACTACCTGGGCAAGACGGTGCAGGTCATTCCGCACGTCACCAACGAAATCCAGGAATACATCAAACGCGGCGCCGGTATGGGCACCCCCGATGCCGTGGACGTGGCCATTGTGGAAGTCGGCGGCACGGTGGGTGACATCGAGTCGCTGCCCTTTCTTGAAGCGGTGCGCCAGCTGAGCCTGAAACTCGGCCCCAACAACGCCGCGTTTGTGCACCTGACCTACCTGCCGTGGATCGCCGCCGCAGGCGAGCTGAAAACCAAACCCACCCAGCACACCGTGCAGGAGCTGCGCAAAATTGGTATCCAGCCCGACGCACTGCTGTGCCGTGCGCTCCACCCGGTGCCCACCGAAGAGCGCGAAAAAATCTCGCTGTTCACCAACGTGCCCGAATGGGGCGTGATCAGCATGTGGGACGTGGACACCATCTACAAAGTGCCCCGCATGCTGCACGAACAAGGCCTGGACGGCCTGATCTGCGACAAGCTGCGCCTGAACACACCGCCCACCACACTGAAACGCTGGGACGAGCTGGTGTTCGAGACCGAACACCCCCAGGGCGAAGTCACCATCGCTATGGTGGGCAAGTATGTGGAGTTGTCCGACAGCTACAAGTCGGTCAACGAAGCCCTGCGCCATGCTGGTATGCGCAACCATGTGCGTGTGAAGATCGACCACATCGACTCCGAAACCCTCGAAAACATTAGCAGCGCCGACGCGGCCAAAAAACTGGCCCAGTACGACGGCATCCTGGTGCCCGGTGGTTTTGGTGTGCGTGGTGTGGAAGGCAAGATCAGCACCGCCCGTTTTGCGCGTGAGCAGCAGGTGCCTTACCTCGGCATTTGCCTGGGCATGCAGGTGGCCACCATCGAATACGCACGCCATGTGGCGGGACTGGCCAACGCCAACAGCACCGAGTTCGACGCGGCCACGCCCCACCCCGTGATTGCACTGATCACCGAGTGGAAAGACGCCGACGGCACCATCAAGAAGCGCGACGAAAAGTCGGACCTGGGCGGCACCATGCGCCTGGGCGCACAAAGCTCCGACGTGGCTCCCGGCACGCTGGCCCACCAAATTTATGGCGACGTGGTGACCGAGCGCCACCGCCACCGCTACGAAGCCAACGTGAACTACCTGGACCAGTTGCGCAAGGCGGGCCTGGTGATTTCGGCCCTGACGCAGCGCGAGCAGCTGACCGAAATTGTCGAGCTACCGCAGAACGTTCACCCCTGGTTTGTGGGTGTGCAGTTCCACCCTGAATTCAAGTCCACACCGTGGGCCGGGCACCCGCTGTTCAACGCGTTCATCAAGGCGGCCTTGGCCCACCAGGCCTTGCCTGCCGCGAAAAAATAAGCCGAGACCCAGACACCATGCCCAGCGCCTACGTCATTGTTGACATGCAGATCTCCGACACGGAGCAGTACAAAAAGTACATGGCCGACGCACCTGCAGCCGTTGCGGCATTTGGCGGGGAATACCTGGTGCGTGGCGGCACATTGGAGGTGCTGGAAGGTGACTGGCAGCCCGCCCGTATCGCCATGCTGCGTTTCCCGAGTTTTGCTGCGGCCAAGTCTTTTTACGACTCCGAGATGTACCGCGCGGCGCGGGCCAAACGTGCCGGTGCCACTGCGTTTTTTAACCTGGTGCTGGTCGAGGGTGTCGCCGCCCCGGTGGTCTGAATTCCATTTTTTAGCTTGAAAGAAACCCATGAGTGCAATTGTTGACATCGTAGGCCGTGAGATCCTGGACTCGCGCGGCAACCCCACCGTCGAATGTGACGTGTTGCTCGAATCGGGCGTGATGGGCCGTGCTGCCGTGCCCTCGGGTGCATCCACCGGCTCGCGTGAAGCGGTGGAACTGCGCGACGGCGACAAGAGCCGTTATTTGGGCAAGGGTGTGCTCAAGGCCGTAGAACACATCAACACCGAAATCGCCGAAGCCGTGCTCGGCCTCGACGCATCGGAACAGGCCTTCCTGGACCGCACGCTGATCGACCTCGACGGCACCGACAACAAGTCGCGCCTGGGTGCCAACGCACTGCTGGCCGTGTCGATGGCCGTGGCGCGCGCCGCAGCCGAAGAATCCGGCCTGCCGCTGTACCGCTATTTCGGCGGTATGGGGGGCATGCAGTTGCCCGTGCCGATGATGAACGTCATCAACGGTGGTGCCCACGCCAACAACAGCCTGGACATCCAGGAATTCATGATCATCCCCGTGGGTGCCCCCACCTTCCGCGAAGCTGTGCGTTACGGCGCAGAAGTGTTCCACGCGCTGAAGAAAATCCTGCACGACCGTGGCATCAGCACGGCCGTGGGCGACGAAGGTGGTTTTGCCCCCAGCGTGGACAGCCATGAAGCCGCCATCCAGCTGATCCTGGAAGCCATCGACAAGGCCGGTTTTGTGGCCGGTGAACAAATCGCCCTGGGCCTGGACTGCGCGGCCAGCGAGTTCTACAAGGACGGCAAATACGTCATCGCCGGTGAAGGCCTGACCCTCTCCGCCGAAGAATGGACCAGCATGCTGGCCAACTGGGTCGAAAAGTACCCCATCATCAGCATCGAAGACGGCATGGCCGAAGGCGACTGGGACGGCTGGAAACACCTCACCGAGCGCCTGGGCAAGAACGTGCAGCTGGTGGGTGACGACCTCTACGTCACCAACACCAAGATCTTCAAGGAAGGCATCGACAAGGGCATCGCCAACTCGATCCTGATCAAGATCAACCAGATCGGCAC
>JAGOEY010000191.1 GCA_017997515.1 Burkholderiaceae bacterium
TCGAGGTGGGTATGGGCAGCAGTGGCCTGCAGGGCCGCGTTGGTGTTGCGTGAAATACAGACCAGGTACTGGCCGGGCCGCTGCAGCAGTTGCTGCGCCATGGCCAGGCCCATGCCACGGGATGCGCCGGTGAGGATGGTGAGGTGTTGGTGGTTCATAAGTTGGGCGTTGTGCGAACAGACCCAAAGGTACCACCCGACGCCCATCAAAAAAGCCGGCAGATGCCGGCTTGGGGGGCGTGTGTTGGATAACGCTCAGTCGACCGACACTTTCCCGTCCTTCACCAGTTTGGCGAACTTCTCGGTTTCACTCTTGATCTGCTGGGCCATCTGTTCCTGGGTGTTGCCGATGGGGTCGGCACCGATTTCTTCCATGCGTTTGCGGAACTCGGAGGAGTGGATGATCTTGACCATTTCGGTATTCAGGCGCTCGGCCACTTCTTTGGGTGTACCCGCCGGGGCCAGGATGCCGAACCAGGTGCCGATGTTGAAGCCCTTCAGGCCCGCCTCATCCAGCGTGGGCACATCGGGCAGGGCAGGCGACCGGGTGCTGGTGGTCACGGCCAGCGGGCGCAGTTTGCCCCCCTTGATGTGGGGCAGCACCGGGGTGATGGTGTCGAAACTCATCAGGATCTGGTTGCCCAGCAGGTCGGTGGCCAGCGGCCCGCTTCCTTTGTAGGCGATGTGGGTGAGTGGGATGCCCGTGGAGTTCTGGAACTGGGTACCGATCAGGTGCTGCGCCGTGCCGTTGCCGTTGGAGCCATAGTTGCCTTTGTCAGGCTGGGCCTTGACCAGCGCCACCAGTTCGCTGACGTTCTTGACGGGGGTGTTGGCGTTGACCACCAGCACGTTGGGCACCATGGCGATGGTGGTGATGGGGACCAGGTCTTTCTGGAAGTCATAGGGCAGCTTGCGGTACACACTGGACGCGATGGTGTGGTGCACCGCTCCCACCAGCAGGGTGTAGCCGTCCGGCTTGGCCTTGGCCACGTAGTCGGCACCGATGGTGGCACCCGCACCCGGCTTGCTCTCAATGATGACGGGTTGGCCGAGGGCGCGCGAGAGCCGTTCCCCCAGTGCACGCGCCAAAACGTCTGTGGTGCCACCCGCTGCGAACGGAACCACCAGGCTGATGGGTTTGGTGGGCCAGGCTTGCGCCATGGCTGCGCTGCTGGCTACGGCTGCGGCCAGTGTGATGCCTTGGAGCACGCGGCGGCCGATGGGGAAGTTGTGTTGCATGTCTGTCTCCTTATTGCACAAAGTGCTGTGGTGTGGCCGACTTTACGTGTCGGATAGGTGGCGAAATCACCGCTGAAGTAAATGCGTCGTTAACTTGAATTCAATAATTCGTGTGGATGGAATGGAGGCTGTTTCAGCCGGTGTGCAGCGCTGCATGCCCCGCGAAGGCGGCGGACGTGCCCAGCTCGGCTTCGATAAGAAGCAGGCGGTTGTACTTGGCCATACGGTCCGAGCGGCACAGGGAGCCGGTCTTGATCTGGGTGGCGGCGGTGCACACACTCAGGTCTGCGATGGTGGTGTCTTCGGTCTCACCGGAGCGGTGTGAAACCACGGCGGCATACCCAGCCTGCTCGGCCATGCGGATGGCGGCCAGCGTTTCGGTGAGGGTGCCGATCTGGTTGGGCTTGATCAGGATGGCATTGGCCGCACCGCGCTGGATGCCTTCACGCAGGATCTCGGTGTTGGTGACAAACAGGTCGTCGCCCACCAGCTGGACGCGGTGGCCCAGCCGGGAGGTCAGCAATAACCAGCCCTCCCAGTCGCCCTCGGCCATGCCATCTTCGATGGTGACGATGGGATAGCTGTCCACCCAGCCCTGCAGGTGGTCCACAAACTGTTCGGCGCTGAAGCGTTTGCCCTCGGACGCCAGGGTGTAGGTGCCCGCAGCGTAGAACTCCGAGCTGGCCACATCCAGGCCCAAGGCGATGTCGGCACCGGGGCGGAACCCCGCCGCAGCGATGGCGGCCATGATGATTTCCAGGGCTTGCTCGTTGGATTGCAGGTCGGGTGCAAACCCACCTTCGTCTCCCACAGCGGTGGACAGGCCGCGTGCCTTCAGCAGGCCTTTGAGCGAGTGGAACACCTCCACGCCCCAGCGCAGGGCTTCGCTGAAGCTGGGCGCACCCACTGGCAACACCATGAATTCCTGCATGTCCACGTTGTTGTCGGCATGGGCTCCGCCGTTGATGATGTTCATCATGGGCAGAGGCAGGCGTGCCATACGTCCAGCCGCGAGGTGGCGGTACAGAGCTTGCCCTGCAGAGGCCGCGGCCGCCTTGGCCAGCGCCAGCGACACGGCCAGGATGGCGTTGGCGCCCAGGCGTGCCTTGGTGGGGGTTCCGTCCAGGCTGATCATCAGCTGGTCCAGGCCGGATTGGTCTTGGGCTTCGCGGCCTACCAGCGCGCGCGCCAGTTCGCCGTTGACATGCGACACCGCGCGGGTGACCCCTTTGCCCAGGTAGCGTCGGGGGTCTCCGTCCCGCAGCTCCAGCGCCTCCCGCGAGCCGGTTGATGCGCCCGAGGGGGCGGCGGCGAATCCGCGTGCACCGTTGGCCAGGACGACCTCGGCCGCCACAGTGGGGTTGCCGCGTGAGTCGAGAATTTCGAAGCCACGCACGTGTTGGATCGTTGCCATCCAGGTTTTCCTTTCAGTGATCAAGGCTTGCAAGCGGGGTGTTTCATTCCACCTGTGCAATACGCAGCAGGTTGGTGGAGCCCGGGGTGCCAAACGGCAGGCCCGCTGCGATGACGATGGTTTGCCCGGGCTGGGCAAAACCCAGGCGGGTGGCGGTCTGCAGCGCCAGGTCGGTCATGCCACGCACATCCGCCACATCGGCACTCAACACCGGGTTCACCCCCCAGACCAGCGCCAGGCGGCGCGCGATGTGCGGCAGAGGGGTGATGCCAATGATGGGCGCCCGCAGCCGCTCGCGTGCCATACGCAGGGCCGAGGAGCCCGAGCTGGTATACGCCACCACGGCAGCCACATCCAGCAGGCCGGCCACCGCACGGGCGGCCAGGCCGATGGCGTCGGGGGTGTTGGCCAGCGGTGGTGTGTGGGCAGCGTCGATGGCGTCGCGGTAGTGCGGGTCGGCTTCCGTTTGCGCAATGATGCGGTCCATCATGGCCACCGACTCAACCGGGTAGCGGCCTGAAGCGGACTCGGCCGACAGCATCACCGCATCGGCACCGTCGTAGATGGCGGTGGCCACATCGGACGCCTCGGCGCGGGTGGGCACCGGGGCGCTCACCATCGACTCCAGCATCTGCGTGGCCACGATGACGGGTTTGCCCGCCGCGCGGCAGGCCCGCACGATGCGTTTCTGGATGGCGGGCACCTGCTCGGCCGGCATTTCCACACCGAGATCCCCCCGGGCCACCATCACCGCATCGGTCTCGGCCAGGATGGCGTCCAGGCTGGCAATGGCGGCGGGTTTTTCCAGCTTGGCCACGATGCCGGCGCGGCCCTGCACGATCTGCTGGATGTCAATGATGTCCTGGGCGCGCTGCACAAAAGACAGTGCGATCCAGTCGATGCCCAGCGTCAGGCCGAAGTCGAGGTCGGCGCGGTCCTTGGCGGTCAGCGCGGACAGCGGCAGCACCACGCCGGGCACGTTCACGCCTTTGCGGTCCGACAACATGCCGCCGTTGACGACGCGGGTGTCGGCAAAGTCGGGCCCGGCGGTTTCCACCACCAGCCGCAGGCGGCCGTCGTCCAGCAGCAGCTCTGCGCCCGGTGTGAGTGCGGCAAAAATTTCCGGGTGTGGCATCGCCACCTGGGTCACGTCACCAGGCCGGGAGGTGTCGAGGCACAGCCGGAAGGCCGCACCTTCCACCAGCTGCACAGGGCCATGGGCGAATGTGCCCACCCGCAGCTTGGGGCCCTGCAGGTCGAGCAACACACCCAGCGGGCGTCCCAGGTCGCTTTCAATGGCGCGGATCAGGTCGAGGCGGGCCTGGTGGTCGGCGTGGGTGCCGTGGCTGAAGTTGAGCCGGAACACATCGGCCCCGGCCCGCACCAGGGCTTCGATGGTCGCGCGGTCGGCGCTGGCAGGGCCCAGCGTGGCGACGATCTTGGCGTTACAAGGGGTGGGCATTTACGGGGCTCCGGTGGTGGGTGGCATGGG
>JAGOEY010000192.1 GCA_017997515.1 Burkholderiaceae bacterium
TTTGGCTGGGCCGAGAACATGGTGCAGTCGGCCATCAAGGCCGTGCCGCTGGGCCAGAGTGCGGGCCAGCGCATCCTGGCCCGGCTGGCAGCCGACATTCCCGCCGCCGTGGACTACGCCATGGCGTTGCCCGACCGCCAGCGCCAGGCGTTCTCGCCGATGCTGGCGATTCTGTCGTCGCAGCACGAAGTGCAATATTCAAGACTTTTTCGCTCCTAGCGCACGCCCCACCTACGCAAGTAGCTATCAATTCAGTAGTAAAAAACCACCATGACCAGCACTCTGCACCACATCGCCCACCGCACCAAAAACCTCCCCCCTTTGCGCGTCGGCATCGGCGGCCCGGTGGGCTCCGGCAAAACCACGCTGCTGGAGATGCTGTGTAAGGACATGCGCGAAAAATACGACCTGGTGGCCATCACCAACGACATCTACACCAAGGAAGACCAGCGCCTGCTGACCGTCAGCGGCGCGCTGCCCGCCGACCGCATCATGGGTGTGGAGACGGGCGGCTGCCCGCACACCGCCATCCGCGAAGACTGCTCGATCAACCTGGAGGCCATCGACCGGATGCTGGTCGAGCACCCCAACGCCGACATCGTGTTCATCGAGAGCGGCGGCGACAACCTGGCCGCCACCTTCAGCCCCGAGCTGAGTGACCTGACCATCTACGTCATCGACGTGGCGGCGGGGGAAAAAATCCCGCGCAAGGGTGGCCCCGGCATCACCAAGAGTGACCTGTTTGTTATCAACAAAACCGACCTGGCCCCGCATGTGGGTGCCAACCTGGACGTGATGTTTGCCGACACCACCCGCATGCGCACCACACCCAAAGGCCTGAAGCCTTTTGTGATGACCAACCTCAAGACCCTGACCGGACTCGACCAGGTGGTCGCCTTCATCGAAGAGCGGGGCATGTTGACTGCCGCCTGATTCCGACCGCGCCACTGCAGAACACCTACTGGAGACAAACCCATGGACAACTCACTGCAAACCCACCAACTTGTGCGCCGCTCCATGGCGCTGGTCCTCGCCGGAGGGCGTGGCTCGCGCCTGAAGCAGCTGACCAATCGGCGCGCCAAACCGGCGGTGTACTTTGGTGGCAAATTCCGCATCGTTGACTTTGCGCTCTCCAACTGCCTCAACTCCGGCATCCGGCGTATGGCGGTGCTGACGCAGTACAAATCCCACTCCCTGTTGCGCCACCTGCAGCGTGGCTGGAGCTTCCTGCGCCCCGAGCTGAACGAGATGGTGGATCTGCTGCCCGCGCAGCAGCGGGTGGACGAGGAGCACTGGTACCGGGGAACGGCCGACGCGATCTTCCAGAACCTGGACATCGTGCGCTCCAACCGCCCCGACTATGTGGTGGTGCTGGCGGGCGACCACATCTACAAGATGGACTACTCGCTGATGATCAAGGACCACGCCGAGCAAGGCCTGGGCTGCACCGTGGGTTGTATCGAGGTGCCGCGCGAAGAAGCCAGCGCCTTTGGTGTGATGGCAGTGGACGAAGCCCGCCGCATCCACGCGTTTGTCGAAAAACCCAGCGACCCGCCCGCCATGCCCGGCAACGACGCAGTGTCGCTGGCGAGTATGGGCATCTATGTGTTCGACGCGGCCTACCTGTACCGCTTGCTGGAGGAAGACCAGCGCAACCCCGACTCCAGCCACGACTTCGGCAAGGACGTGATCCCGCGTGCCGTGGCGGAAGGCCAGGCGCTGGCGCACCCGTTTGGCATGTCGTGTGTGCCACGCATCGAGGGCACCACGCCCTACTGGCGCGACGTGGGCACGATTGATGCATTCTGGTCAGCCAACCTCGACCTTGCAGCCATCACGCCGGAGCTCGACATCTATGACACCGAATGGCCGATCTGGACCTACCAGCAGCAGCTGCCCCCTGCCAAGTTTGTGCCCGACCGCGACGGCCGGCACGGCTTCACCACCAACACCATCGTCTCGGGTGGCTGCATCGTGTCGGGGTCACAAGTGACCAATTCGGTGCTTTTCTCCAGCGTGCGTGTGCACTCTTATTGTGAGATCGACCAGGCCGTGATCCTGCCCGACGTCACCATTGGCCGCGGCGCGCGCCTGAAAAAGGTGGTGATCGACCGGCGCTGCCACATCCCGGAAGGCTTGGTGGTGGGTGAAGACCCCGCAGAAGACGCCCGCCGCTTTGAGCGCACCGACAGTGGCGTTGTCCTCATCACCCGCGAAATGCTGCCCCCGCCTCCCTGACCTGTCGCTCCGCATTCACCCCACTCAAAAATCCCAAGCCTATGCCCGCCAAGCCCTTTACCCCCAGCCTGCCCCAGTTTGAATACGACCACCCGGACCGGGACGTGGCGGCCTTCAAAAAGGCGCTGGCCAACAAGCTGATCTACGCCGTGGGCAAAGACCCGGTGGCGGCACGGCCGGAGGACTGGCTCCACGCCACCCAGTTGGCGGTGCGCGACCAGTTGGTGGAGCGCTGGATGGCCACCACGCGGGCGCAGTACGAGCAGGACGTGAAGCGGGTGTATTACCTGTCGATGGAATTTTTGATCGGCCGCACCTTCACCAACGCCTTGCTGGCGCTGGAGATGCGCGAAACCGTGCGCCAGGCGCTGGCCGACTTTGGTGTGGACCTGGCCGCCATTGCCGACATCGAGCCCGACGCGGCCCTGGGCAACGGCGGCCTGGGGCGGCTGGCGGCGTGTTTTCTCGACTCGATGGCCACGCTGGGTGTGCCGGGTTTTGGCTACGGCATTCGCTATGAATACGGCATGTTCCGCCAGACCATCGTGAACGGCGAACAGGTCGAGGTACCCGACTACTGGCTGTCCCACGGCAACCCGTGGGAGTTCCAGCGGCCCGAAGTGACCTACCGCGTGCAGTTTGGTGGCCATGTGCAAGACCGCCAGCAATACGGCCCCGCACGCTGGGTGGACAGCCAGGACGTGCTGGCCATGGCCTACGACACCATCATCCCCGGCTACGGCACCCAGGCCACCAACACGCTGCGGCTGTGGTCGGCCAAAGCGACAGAAGAAATCGACCTGTCGGCCTTTAACCGGGGCAGCTACCTGACCGCCGTGGAGCGCAAGAACCAGTCTGAAAACGTCTCCCGCGTGTTGTACCCCGACGACTCCACCGTGTCGGGCCGCGAGCTGCGGCTGCACCAGGAATATTTTTTCTGCTCTGCCAGTGTGCAAGACCTGCTGCGCCGCTACCTGCGCACCCACAGCAGTTTCGACCAACTGGCCGACAAGGTCAGCATCCACCTGAACGACACCCACCCCGTGCTGGCCGTGCCCGAACTGCTGCGCCTGCTGCTGGACGAACATGGCCTGGACTGGGACACCGCCTGGGGCCTGGCGCAAAAGATCTTCTCGTACACCAACCACACACTCATGCACGAGGCGCTGGAGACCTGGCCGGTCGAGATGATGGGCCGCATCCTGCCGCGCCACCTGCAGATCATTTTTGACGTGAACGCACGTTTCCTGACCAGCGTGACCCAGCAACACGGCTACGACCCCGAGCTGCTGCGCCGCGTGTCGCTGGTGGACGAATCCGGTGAACGCCGCGTGCGGATGGCCTACCTGGCGGTGCTGGTGAGCCACTCGATCAACGGTGTGTCGGCCCTGCATTCGGAGCTGATGACACAGTCGATCTTTGCCGACTTTGCGCGTATCTTCCCCACCCGCTTCAACAACAAGACCAACGGCGTCACCCCCCGCCGCTGGCTGGCCCAGGCCAACCCGCCGCTTGCCAGCCTGCTCGACCAGCGCATTGGCAAAGGCTGGCGGCGGGACCTGACCCAGCTCGAAGCCCTGCGCCCCATGGCCGCGCAGCCAGCATTTGCTGCCGCCTTCCGCCACGCGAAACAAGAGAACAAAAACCGCCTGGCCCAGTGGGTGCAAAAGAACCTGAACATCACGCTGGACACCAGCGCGCTGTTCGACGTGCAGGTCAAACGTATCCACGAATACAAGCGCCAGTTGCTCAACGTGTTGCACGTCATCAGCCGTTACCAGCGCATCCTGGCTCAACCTGATGGTGCGCATGTGCCCCGGGTGGTGGTGTTTGCAGGCAAGTCGGCCAGCGCCTACGCCATGGCCAAACTCATCATCCGCCTG
>JAGOEY010000193.1 GCA_017997515.1 Burkholderiaceae bacterium
TCGACCTGGATGTCGGGGATCATCTCGGGCACGCCGTCCATCACGTCGGCGCGGGTCAGGATGCTGCGGCCTTCACTCATCAGTTGCGCCACGGTTTTGCCGTCGCGCGCACCTTCCATCACGGCAGCCGATATCAGCGCCAGGCTTTCAGGGTAGTTGAGCTTGAGCCCACGCGCGCGGCGGCGTTCGGCCAGCAGCGCAGCGGTGAAGATCAGCAGCTTGTCTTTTTCACGCGGAGTTAGTTCCATTTTTCGCTTCGCTCAACAGTTAGCACGTGCGGCCGCAAATGCCGGCCGAACACGAGGGGTCAATTCCATAGATGGCCGGGGAGTAAAAAGGCAAAGGGATTTCTCTTTCCTTACGCAATAGCCATGCCGGATGTGCCATGGCACAGAACCTGCACCCCGTCGTATGTGCAAGCCCCACCTGAAGCCCTTACCACCCCCGACCTGGCCAACGACGCCCCGCAGCGTGTGGTGAAAGTGCGCCGCGACTACAACGCCTGGGTGGGCAGTGAAACCATGGAGGACTACGCGCTGCGCTTCACCCCGCAGCGCTTCCGCAAATGGTCGGAATGGCGGGTGGCCAACACCGCGTTTGGGGCGGCGTCCTTCCTGATCCTGGAGGCCGTGGGCGCCACGCTGCTGGTGCAGTACGGCTTTGCCAATGCGTTCTGGGCCATTCTGGCTACCGGGTTGATCATTTTTATGGTGGGTATGCCGATCAGCATCTACGCCGCGCGTTACGGCGTGGACATGGATTTGCTCACCCGGGGCGCGGGTTTTGGCTACATCGGCTCCACCATCACGTCGCTGATTTATGCGTCGTTCACCTTCATCTTCTTTGCGTTGGAGGCCGCCGTCATGGCCTATGCGCTGGACCTGGCGCTGGGTATACCACCGCGCTGGGGTTACCTGATTTGTGCGCTGGTGGTGATTCCGCTGGTGACCCACGGCGTGTCGGCCATCAGCCGTTTGCAGATGTGGACACAGCCGCTGTGGCTGCTGATGCTGGTGGCCCCGTTTGTATTTGTGCTGATGCGCGATCCTGGTGCATTTTCGGGCGTGACGCACTATGGTGGTGATGCTGGTAAAGGCGCCAGCTTCAATCTGCATTATTTTGGTGCAGCATTGACTGTGGGCATCGCGCTGATCACCCAAATGGGGGAACAAGCCGACTATTTGCGCTTCATGCCAGTGCAGACGCAGCGCAACCGCTGGCGCTGGTGGCTGGGTGTGCTGGCCGGGGGGCCGGGCTGGGTGGTGCTGGGGGTGCTGAAAATGCTGGGCGGTGCGCTGCTGGCTTATCTGGCCATCACCCACATGGTGCCAACCGAGCGCGCGGTGGACCCGAACCAGATGTACCTGGCGGCTTATGAATATGTGTTCCCCAATTACACCTGGGCGGTGGCGGCCACGGCCTTGTTTGTGGTGATCTCGCAGCTCAAGATCAACGTGACCAATGCCTACGCTGGCTCGCTGGCCTGGTCCAACTTCTTCTCGCGCCTGACCCACAGCCATCCCGGGCGTGTGGTGTGGGTGGTGTTCAACACCCTCATCGCCTTCATGCTGATGGAGATGAACGTGTTCGAGGCGCTGGGGGATGTGCTGGGCCTGTACTCCAACATCGCCATCGCGTGGATGGTGGCTGTGGTGGCCGACCTGGTGGTCAACAAGCCGCTGGGCCTGTCGCCACCGGGCATCGAGTTCAAGCGGGCCCATTTGTACGACATCAACCCGGTGGGGGTCGGCGCGATGGTGCTGGCGTCGGCCTTGTCCATCACCGCGCATCTGGGGGTTTTTGGCCCGCTGGCGCAGGCGTTCTCAGCGCTGATTGCGCTGTGCACCGCGTTTGTGGCGTCGCCGCTGATTGCCTGGGCCACGCGGGGGCGTTACTACATTGCGCGCACGTCGCCGGGTGCGCAGGTGGTGATCCCGCTGGTGCCGGCGGCAGCCGATGGCACGTATGTGCGGTTCACGCTGCAGCGTTGTGTGGTGTGTGAGCGCGAATACGAAGGCCCCGACATGGCCCACTGCCCGGCCTACCTGGGGGCCATCTGCTCACTCTGCTGCACGCTGGACGCGCGCTGTGGCGACCTGTGTAAACCGCACGCCAGCCTGTCGGCCCAGTGGTCGGGCGCACTGCGCTGGTTGCTGCCGCGCCGCATCTGGCCGTACCTTGACACCGGGCTGGGGCACTTTCTGCTGCTGATGCTGGTGGTGGTGCCGGTGCTGGCGGTGGTGTTTGGATTGCTCTACTTTCAGGAGCTTAAAGCGCTTGCTGAATATGCGCTAGAGCCCAATTTCGATGCAAGCCTGGGGCTGCGCTCGGGGTTCGTGAAGGCCTATATGGCGCTGCTTGTCATGGCCGGTATCGTGGCGTGGTGGCTGGTGCTGGCGCACAAAAGCCGCCAGGTGGCGCAGGAAGAGTCCAACCGCCAGACCCACCTGCTGATGCGCGAGATCGAGTTACACCGCCAGACCGACGAAGCCCTGCAATCGGCCAAGCTGCAGGCCGAAGACGCCACCCGTGTTGCCGAAGAAGCGCGCCAAACTGCCGAGCGGGCCCAGCGCGCAGCCGACCACGCGAACCAGGCCAAGAGCCGTTACATCAGCGCCATCAGCCACGAACTGCGCACACCGCTCAACAGCATCCTGGGCTACGCACAGCTGATGGGAGAAGACGCCGCCGTGCCGCCGCACCGCAAACAGGCGGTGAACGTGATCAAACGCGGCGGTGAACATTTGTTGTCACTCATCGAAGGTACGCTCGACATCGCCCGTATCGAGTCCGGCAAGCTGACCCTGGCTGTCAAACCCATGCACTTTGCCGACTGCGTGCATGAGATGACGGCCATGTTCGAGCCGCAGGCGGCCGCCAAGGGGCTGGTGTTCCGCTTCGAGCCGATCGGCACCCTGCCCGACGTGGTGCGCGCTGACGAAAAACGCGTGCGCCAGATCCTCATCAACCTGCTGGGCAATGCCATCAAGTTCACGCAGTCGGGCGAGGTGGTGTTCAAAGTGCGTTACGCCCGCGAGATGGCCACCATCGAGATCCAGGACACCGGCCCTGGCCTGAGCGCGGACGAAATCAGCCAGATCTTCGAGCCCTTTGCACGCGGCAGCAGCTCGGCCCAGGCCGCTCCCGGCGCGGGCCTGGGCCTGACCATGGCCAAGATGCTGACCGACCTGATGGGTGGTGAGCTGACGGTGAGCAGCACACCGGGGCAGGGTGCCACCTTCCGCGTCAAACTTTTCCTGCCCGAAGTGCACGGCGGGCTGGCCGTGGCCCGCAAGCCTGCGCCCGCCCAGCGCCGCGCCTACCTGGGCGCGCGCCGCAAGGTGCTGGTGGTGGACAACGAAGAAACCGACCGCGACCTGCTGGTGCAGCTGCTGGAGCCGCTCGGGTTTGTGCTGCGCACGGCGGCCAGCGGCCACGACTGCCTGGACCTGCTGGCCGCGGGTTACCAGCCCGACGTGGTTTTTATGGACCTGGCCATGCCCGGCATCGACGGCTGGGAAACCATCCGCCGTCTCAGGCAGGCCGGGCACACCGGCATCCACGTGGCCATCGTGTCGGCCAATGCGTTCGACAAGACGCTGGAAAACGATGTCGGCATCCAGCCGCAGGACTTCATCGTCAAACCCCTGCGCCACAGCGAGCTGCTGGACTGGCTGGAGCGCCGCCTGGCGCTGGTCTGGGCCGACCCGGCCCCTGCAGCCAGCGCTCCCGTCCCACCCGTGGCACCCCCCGCCATGCCCCGTGTCTGGCCCGACACCGCTGCGCTGGTGGCGCTGCGCGAGGTGGTGGCCTTGGGCTTTTACCGGGGCATCCTCAACCAGTTGGATACCATCGAGGCCCGGCAGCCCGGCTGCGCTGCGTTGGTGGCCGAGCTGCGCACGCTGGCGCGGCAGTTCCAGTTTGAAACCATGGGCCGCATCCTGTCTGAAGGCCCGTCCGCACCATGAACGCCCCCCCATCCGATCTGCACCACACCCTGGACCGCGCCAACAGTGACGTGGTGCTGGTGGTGGACGACGTGCCCGACAACCTGTCGGTGTTACATGACGCGCTGGACGAGTCCGGCTACAGCGTGCTGGTGGCCACCAACGGCGA
>JAGOEY010000028.1 GCA_017997515.1 Burkholderiaceae bacterium
CCTCACGGGCGCTGTCCATCATGTCTTTGCGCATGTAGCGCATCTTGGGCGAGTCGAAGTTCTCGCGGGCTTCGTACATGCTGCGGTTCACGGCATTAAAAATGCCACCCACCAGGATCGGACGCCAAATGATGGGGGCGTTCAGCTCCGCCGCCATCGGCTGGATGTTGCGAAACGCCAGGTAGGTCCAGGGGCTGGAGCAGTCGAAAAAGAATTCGATCACGGTGTGCCCCCAGCTTCGGCGCTGCTGCGTACCGACTGCGCGGTCTGGCCAAACAGCATCTTGCGGGTTTCTTCACTCATGGTGGCGACGCGCAGGTCCTTGGCCACATCCAGCCCGCGCCGCACGGCGGGGCGCTGCAGCAGGGCATCAAACCAGCGCTGCACATGGGGGAACTCGGCCAGCGACACGTTCTGCGCCTTGTGGGTGCGCACCCACGGCAGGATGGCCATGTCGGCAATCGAGTACGCCCCCGCCACACAGTCGCCGGTGCGCGCCAGCTGGCCGTCGAGCACACCGTAGAGCCGATTCACTTCCTTGCCGTAGCGCTCGATGGCGTAGGGTATTTTTTCGGTCGCATAAATCTGAAAATGACCGTTCTGGCCTGCCATGGGGCCCAGCCCACCCATCTGCCACATCAGCCATTCGGTCACCTGCATCCGGCCGCGCAGGTCGGCGGGCAGAAACTGGCCGGTTTTTTCGGCCAGGTACAGCAGGATGGCGCCACTTTCAAACACCGGAATGGGCGCACCACCGTCGGCCGGTGCCTGGTCCACGATGGCGGGCATGCGGTTGTTCGGGCTGATGCGCAGAAAGTCGGGCGCAAATTGTTCACCCTTGCCGATGTTGACCAGGTGTGTGGTGTACGGCAGGCCACATTCCTCCAGCATGATGGAAATCTTCCAGCCGTTGGGTGTAGGCCAGTAATACAGGTCGATCATGGGTGTGTCTCTTTTGCTATTAAATGTGTAGCTTCTTGCGCTCGCAGGGCGGGCGCTAGAGCCTTAAAACGTTCATAAAAATGGCTTAATTCACGGGTTCCAGCCGCACGGTGGGCTCGGCCATGATGCGGGCCATACCCTTCAGGTCGTCGAGCAGGTGGTTGGCATAAAAGCTGTTCTGCGTGTCGGGCTCCAGTGCGGCCAGCGCCAGGTTGGCCAGGGGCTGGTTCAGCGCCACGTAGTAGCTGCCAGCGGGCACATCCACCAGGCTGCGCACCAACGCCACGTCCACCTTGTCGATCTCGGCGCTGCCCGCCACGGTGCCACGCACGTCCTTGCGTATGCCTTCGGTGCGGCCGGTTTCGCGGTAAGTCTCGCCCAGCACCGAGCCCGATTCGGCCACCCGCTGCACCGACACACCCAGCTTGCGCAGCCGATCCACCGCTTCCGTGGCCGTGGGGGCCAGCCAGTAGCCGCAGGGGCGGGCGCGTGACTTCAATGTCTGCAAGGTCAGCGATGAATTCCAGTCCACATTCACCGTGCGGTCGGCCCCTGTCACGGGGTCCAGCATCTTCAAATCAAACCGGCCCGGCGTGGGGCCGGCTTCCACTACCGCCTGGCCGGTGCAGGCCTGTGCGCTGACTTCGCGGTTCACGTAAGACAGCAGTTTGTTCAGGTCGGCTGCGCGGTCAGCCGTGACCTTCAGCACGCTGTTGAGCGCCGTGACCTGGGTGTGCACCCGCCGCTGGATGTGCAGGCGGTCCAGGCCCACCCCGCGCGTCTCGACCAGGATACTCACCGTGTTGCGCAGCCCGTTCACATTACGCCCGGTGTCAGGCTGGGTGCCGCCCATCGACACCCGCAGGTCCTTCGGGTCGGTGGACGTGGTGTAGTACCACTCGCTGCTCAGCTGCTGGCCGCCCAGCGCCGCCACCAGGGGGCGGCGAAACCATTCTTCCGACGCCTTGGTGATGAACTCGGGTGTGTTGGCCGTGGTGGTGTACTGCAGCAGTGCGTCAAACCGCTGGATGGCGTTGAACTTCTCCAGGAACCGGCCAACGGCGGTGTATTCATGTGCGTCCACCACCACCGCAGGGCGGTAGTCACGGGCCAGCCTGGCCAGCGCCTGCGCTTCGGGTGTGCCCAGCAGCAGGTGGTCGCGGTTCATGTCGACCCCGCTGGTGGTGACACGTTGGTTGGCCGCGCTGCCGTCCGGGTTGGCGCGCGGCACGATCACCACGTTGATGCGGTCCAGCAGCGGCTCCAGCAGGCCCGTGCCCAGCTCACGCGCCACCACCAGCAAGGCCTCGGCCCCGGCGGGCTCGTCGCCATGCTGCTGGCCGACGAGCAGCACGGTGGGGCGTTCGGACGCTTGCAGCGATGTGCTGTCGGTGCCCGTGGCACGGGTCAGCACCAGCGCCTCCAGCGGCGTGCCTTGCTGCGACTGGCCCAGCGACACAATTGCCGCCTTGGTGCCACTGGTGCTGGGGCTGTTGGCCACCGCGTGGATCCATTGGCTGACCTCCTGGTTGCTGGAGAACGTGCTGCGGTTGGCCTGCAGGCCCGGTGTGCTGTAGGTGACAGCGGGTGCAGGGAAGCGGGCGGCCACGGCCTCGTTGTAAGGAGGCGGTGCAGCGGGCGCAGTGACGGCAGGCTCAGCGGCAGGAGGTGGAGGCACCCCCAGCGCCGGACGTGCGGGCACCGGTGTCACCACGGCGCCCGGCGCACCCACCGCAGGCTGGGCAGACACAGGGGCCGGGCGTGTGGCCACCGGGGCGGTTTTGTCGGGCCACGGTGGCAGGGGCACGGACGAACCACAGGCCACCAGCAAAGCGAGTGGTGTTAATGCCAGCAGCAAACGCAACTGCCGTGGTGCTGTGGAGCTGCTTTCAGAGGCGCTGTCTGTTGCGCACAAATGTGTGGTGGCCGAAGCGCGGGCAATGCATTGGGGCATGGCGGTGTCCATTTTTGTCGGTGTCATGGCGTTCCTTGGGGCGCGTGGGACCTGTACCCTGCATGGCGCGAAGCGCCGCCGGGCGGAGTGCAGCCCGGCGGGCCGGGGCAGCGTGTGATGTTACTAGGGATGCTCTGCGCACATCACGCGGAACGTGAGCGCTGCGGGTCGGAATGGGCTGCACGGGATAATCCCCATGAGCCTGCCGAAGACGACCCCCTGGACCTTGTCCGTTGCCCCGAGATGGGGATGTCGCGATTAACCGACGTTCATGCGGGTTTCAAGGGGGGGCGTGTGCAATTGGGCTGCATCTGTTTTTCGCATTAGATGTTTTGGTGTGACAACAGTGGGTTTTTGCCACCGATTGCAAATGTGATTGCACACGCTTTTCGCCCCCCGGCCTTGTACATCAACACCAGTTCACGGACACCAGGGGCAAGTTGTGTAGGGGCGCCATGGTGGGTGCGGTCGGTTGAACTGAAGCAGGGCGCTTGGCACTCAGAATCCGGTAGACGTAAAAAACCTCCGTGAGGCGGTTGGCCATGGCCGGGCTGCGCATGGTGGCGCCACAATCTCACTGGAGCGGGAGCAGTTGCCTCAAAACAGATACAAAAATGTGTCGATTTTTTTTACACACCACATACAAAAAATCGCTAAGTGCTTGATTTCATTGGGCGGCATGAAAAGTGCTTTGTTTCATTTTATTAACAATTTGAAGGAAGCAGTCACATGTTCTCAAGTTTTCACAAGCTGGTGCGCGCTTCATTGATCTGCACCGCTTTCGTTGCCAGTGCTTCGCAAGCCGGGCCCGTCTTGGGCGACTCCGTTTCTTGCGGAGTAAGCGGTGGCGGTACTTTTAGCTGCTCGTCAGCGGCTGCAACAGTAGGAAATGGTGTTGAGTTTCAAGTCGGGAACCTCCCTGGCGCAGCCTATTTCAATATTGATTTTTCGGATGGTCTGCTCACAGCGTTCGGCCTTAACAACGGCTCCCTCTCGGCGACGATTCTTCACTTTTCTGACTTGACGACGCCGTTTAGCTCTGCAAGTTTTGTGGGGCAGACCGGGTTCACTGGCCTGGATGTGGGTGACTTCACTTTTTCTGCTGGTGAGTTGATGATCGATCTGCGTGGTACCTCCTTCTCGCAGGGTTCGCAGTTCTCTGTGGCGTTTGCGCCCACGCCATCCGCCGTGCCCGAACCCGGTACCATCGCTCTGCTGGGCCTTGGTTTGATCGGTATCGTGGCCGCTCGTAAGCGCAAACAAGCCTGAACAGCGCCGCTCCAGACATGACCCGCTTCGGCGGGTTTTTTCTTTTGTGGGCGTGCCAGTTCGAAAACGAAAAAACCGCCGTGAGGCGGTTGGTGGGGGCTGCTCCTGCATCATCTGCGGGCTGGAGATCAAGCTGCGGACTTGAAAAAGCCCACCGCTAACTGAGAAAATAAGGCCATACGTGTTCAGTCGTATGCATTGTTTAATGCCCCGATTGTTCACTTTGTAGCCCCGGCGTGTGCACTTTATTTTGCACACGTCTTAAAACATGGTTTTTTGGTTTTGGAAAATATCGTTATAAATCAACAATGTAGACCATGGCGTTTAAGCGTTGCGCCCATGATGGACTGGACCGACCGCCATTGCCGGTATTTCCACCGGCTGCTGTCGCGCCACACCTTGCTGTACACCGAAATGGTCACCACCGGTGCGCTGGTGCATGGGGATGTGCCGCGGCACCTGGACTTCCATGCCGAAGAACACCCTGTGGCCCTGCAACTGGGCGGCAGCGACCCGGCCGACCTGGCGCACAGCGCGAAGCTGGGTCAGCAATGGGGGTATGACGAGATCAACCTGAACTGTGGTTGCCCGAGCGAGCGGGTGCAGCGCGGCGCGTTTGGGGCCTGCCTGATGGCCGAGCCGCAGCTGGTGGCCGACTGTGTGAAAGCGATGGTCGATGTGGTGGATGTGCCGGTCACGGTGAAACACCGCATTGGTATCGACAAGACCGAGAGTTACGAATTTGTGCGCGACTTTGTGGGCACGGTGAGTGAGGCCGGGTGTGAGGTGTTTATCGTGCACGCGCGTAACGCCTGGCTCAAGGGCCTGAGCCCGAAGGAAAACCGTGAGATCCCACCGCTGCGTTACGGGCTGGTGCACCAGCTCAAGCACGACTTCCCGCACCTGACGATTGCGGTGAACGGCGGCATCACCACCGACACGCAGATTGCCGACCAGTTGCAACTGGTGGACGGTGTGATGGTGGGCCGCGAGGCGTACCACAACCCGTGGGTCATGGCCTCATGGGACGAAACCTTCTTTGGTGCCGCGCCCAACGGTTTGACGCGCGAAGCTGTCGAAGCCCAGATGTGTGACTACATGGTGCGCCAGGCTGCGGCCTGGGGCACCTCCTGGAGCAGTGTGGCCCGCCACATGCTGGGCCTGCGCAACGGCCTGCCCGGTGCGCGCAAATGGCGCCAGGTGTGGAGCGACCACCGGCTCAAGGCGCTGAATCCCCACGAGGTGATGGCGCTGGCGCATGGGGCGGTGCAGGCGGCGGCCTGACCCTCAAAAAAATACTATTTTGATAGCTGCTTGCGCCCAATGGACGGGCGCTAGAGGCATGTTTCATGCGTATTTAACCGCCTCTGCGGGCCCCAGTCACCGCTTCTGGTACATGGTCTCGATGGCGTCGGCAAAGTGCGCCGCCAGGTTGGTGCGCTTGAGTTTGAGTGTGGGGGTCATGAAGGTGTTCTCAACCGTCCACGGCTCCAGCGTCAGGTGCACGGCGCGGGGCACGGCGTAGCGGGCAAAACTGCTGGTGTTCTTCTCGATGCGGGCCAGCACGGCGCGTTGTACGGCGGGGTCATTCACGCTGGCGGGTTGGGCCGGGTCCAGGCCCAGGTCGGTGGCTAGGCGCTGCCATTCGTCCCGCGCCAGTACAGCCACACAGGCGATGAAGGGGCGGTTTTCGCCCACCACAAAAGCCTGCTCCAGCAGCGGGTCGGCCAGCAATGCCAGCTCCAGGTCGCCGGGCGGAATTTTTTCGCCGGTGGAGGTGACGATGATTTCCTTGATGCGGCCTTTGATGTAGATGCGCCCGTTCACGATGTCGGCCTGGTCGCCGGTGCCCAGCCAGCCGTCGGGGCTGAGGATTTTGGCGGTGTCTTCGGGCCGTTTCCAGTAGCCGCGCATCACGATGGGGCCACGCACCTGCAGCTCATGCTGGTCGCCAATCCGCACCTCCACGCCGGGCAGCGCGCGGCCGACACATGCAGGGTCGTTGTCGTGCAGCGTGTTGACCGATACCACGGGTGATGTTTCGGTCATGCCGTAACCCTGCACCAGCGGCAGGCCCAGGCCCAGAAAACACCGGGCAATAGTGGGTGACAGCGGCGCGCCGCCACTGACGGCCACGCGCACACGGCCACCGAGCTGGGCCAGCAGGGGGTTGGCCACCAGCGCCTGCAGCAGCGGCCAGGGCAGGGCGGCCATCCAGCCTCCGGCCTGGGTGTCCTGCGGCGGGGGCAGCTTTTGCGCGGCGCAAAACCGCTGCCATCCTTTAGCCTGGGCGGCTTCAAACAGCTGCATCTTCCAGGGGGATGCGGAGAGTGTCTCCAGCAACTTGGCGTGGATACGTTCGTAGATACGTGGCACCGACACCAGCACGGTGGGACGCACATTTTTCAGGTCTTCGCCAAGCTGCTGCACCGAGCGCGCATACACCACACAGCTGCCCGCCGCGATGGGCAGGTAATAACCACCGGTGCGCTCAAAGGTGTGCGACAGCGGCAGGAAGGACAGGAACACGTCGTCCACCGTGGGCGCAATCCGCTCCAGCACCGCCTTGACGTCGCTGACCACGTTGTGGTGGGTCAGCATCACACCTTTGGGTTTGCCGGTGGTGCCCGAGGTGTAGACCACGGCGGCCAGGTCGTCCGGCCCGGGCGCGTGGGGCCAGCCTGCGGCAGGTGTGGGTTTCGTGGGTTCAGAGGCCCCGGCGGCCAGCCATTGCGCGAGTGTGTACACGGGCACGTCATGCGCCGACGGCACTGGCACCACGGCGTTGGCATCGGTGACCACCACGGCACGTAATGCGGGGAATTGGGTGCCCACCGCCCGCACCTTGTCCCACTGTGCCGCCTGCGCCACCCACAGCACCGACGCCTCGCAGTCCGCGAGGATGTAGGCAATGCTGCCGGGGTTGTCGATGGCGTGTAAGGGCACGGGCACACAGCCCGTGGCCAGTGTGGCCTGGTCGGCGGACATGGCGTCCAGCCCGTTGGGCAGCAGGATGGCCACCCGTGCCGCGGCGGGCAATTGCAACGCGGCCAGTGCCTGGGCCCAGAGGTTGACCCGCTCTTGTGTTTGTGCCCAGGTCAGGCTGGTCCAGGTGCTCGAGGTGGTGTCGAATGCACGGAAGGCTTCTGCACCGGGCGTATGGGCCGTGCGGTAAGCCAGCAGTTGGGGCAGCGTTTGTACGGTTTTGATCGAGGGCAGGGCAGTCGAGAGAGGTGTCATCGGCAGTCTGAGTCAGGGTTAACCCGGGTCATCATACTGCTGCACATCACTCCCCTTGGGTGCTTGTGCGGGTGCACCGACATCTGCTTCGCCGCAGGGGTTTGTGGCGCGGTTGGCGCAGCGGTCGGGTACGATTGTTTACATCTGGCAGACCGCTGTTCAAGGCCTTTGGGCCGCTTTTTACCTTCTCCATGCTTGACCTTCCGCTCCACGATTTCGAGGCCGCCGGGCGCGCCGTTCTGTCATTTCTGCACAAACGTTTCGGGTTTTCACTCTGGATGGTGACACGCACCGAAGGGGACGACTGGATCGTCCTGCAGTCCGAGGACCATGGTTACGGCGTAGGCCCGGGCACGGTGTTCCGTTGGGCCGACTCTTTCTGTTCCGAGATGGTCAAGGGCAACGGGCCGCGTGTGGCACCCGACTCGGACATGGTCAGTGCCTATGTGGCTGCTCCCATCGGGCAGCAGGTATCCATCAAAGCCTACATCGGGGTGCCGCTGACCAAGTCGGATGGCACCTTGTTTGGCACTCTGTGCGCCATCGACCCCGTGCGCCAACCCGACGGTCTGGCCGATGAGCAGGAATTGGTTGAACTGCTGGCCGCGCTGCTGAGCAAAGTTCTGAACGCCGAGCTGCGTTCGGCACTGGACGCACGCCGCAGCCAGCGCCTGGAGCTGGAGGCGCAGTCCGACGCGCTCACGCAGCTGTCGAACCGCCGCGCGTGGGATGTATTGCTGGCCCAGGAAGAAGAGCGTTGCCGCCGTTACGGCCACCCGGCCACGGTGCTGGCGATTGACCTGGACGAGCTCAAGGGGGTGAACGACACGCTGGGCCACGCAGCAGGTGACGCGCTGATCGTGCGTGCGGCAGATGCCTTGCGTATGGCCGCCCGCGACAACGATGTGGTGGCCCGCCTGGGCGGTGATGAGTTTGGTGTGATTGCAGTGGAATGTGACCAAGCCGGGGCCGACGCCTTGCTGGCGCGCACCCGGCGTGCGCTGCTGGAGCATGACGTCAAAGCCTCGATTGGTATGGCGGTGCGCCTGCCGTCCATCGGGCTCAAATTGGCCTGGGAAACTGCCGACCAGCGTATGTATGTGGAAAAGCGGTCGCGTGGCCGCTGAGCGTTGGCTCAGGCCGCGGCTTCCAGCCCGTTGGCAAAATGGGCGCGCATGTTTTGCACAGTGGTGTCTGCATCGCGGGCGGCGAGTGCGGCCATAACGGCGCGGTGTTCTGCCAGTGACTCTTGAATGCGTCCACTTTTGAGCAGCGAGTTATGGCGGTTGAGCTTCATCACCTTGCGCAGGTCCGCCACCATCTGGCTGCGCCAGCGGTTGTCGGAAATCTCCAGTACCCGCATGTGAAAACGTTCGTTCACGGCAAAAAAGCGTTCCCGATCGTCCACGGCGGCTTCCAGCTCGGCGTGTAAGTCCTGCAGTTCTTTTAATTGGTCGGAGGTGGCACGCGCAGCCACCACCCCGGCGGCGTCACTCTCCAGCAGGCTCAGCAGGTGGTACACGTCGCTCAGGTCTTTTTCATTCACCTCGGTTACATAAGCACCGCGCCGCACCTTCATGGTGACCAGGCCTTCGGCGGCCAGCACCTTCAGCGCCTCGCGCAGGGGCGTGCGGCTGATGCCGTATTCATCGGCTATTTTCAGCTCGTCAATCCAGCTGCCGGGCTCTAGGGCGCGGTTAAAAATCTGCTGGCGCAGCAGCTCTGCAACCTCTTCATACAGGGCGCGGGGCGCAAGGCGGACATCGGGCATCAGGGCAGACATGGCGTGATTGTAAGCTGCGTGGAATATTCTGAATTTATAATTATGAATGATGTAAACTCGCAGGCAGTGCCCAAAACTTGCGGGGAAACCAGTACAAACAGCACCTGTACTTTCTCGCCCTTTCATACCGAGCCCACCATGCCTGTCACGCCAGAATCCAGCCCCGAGTTTGCAGCCACCACCCTTGAAGCCTGGGCCAATGCCGCTGCCAAGTCGGCCCCCGGCGGCAATGTGGACGCGCTGAACTGGCACACGCCCGACGGCATCACCGTCAAACCGCTCTACACGGCGGCCGATCTGGAGGGGCTGCAACACACCGACACCTTGCCCGGCTTCGAGCCCTACCTGCGTGGCCCGCAGGCCACCATGTATGCGGTGCGCCCGTGGACGATCCGCCAGTACGCAGGCTTCTCGACGGCCGAGGAGTCGAACGCTTTCTACCGCAAGGCATTGGCCGCAGGCGGGCAGGGCGTGAGTGTGGCGTTTGACTTGGCCACCCACCGTGGCTATGACAGTGACCACCCGCGCGTGACTGGCGACGTCGGCAAGGCCGGTGTGGCGATCGACTCGGTCGAGGACATGAAAATCCTGTTCGACCAGATCCCGCTCGACAAGGTGAGTGTGTCCATGACCATGAACGGCGCCGTGCTGCCGGTGCTGGCGGGTTACGTGGTCGCGGCCGAAGAGCAGGGCGTAGCGCAAGACCAGCTGAGCGGCACCATCCAGAACGACATCCTCAAGGAGTTCATGGTCCGCAACACCTACATCTTCCCACCCGCGCCGAGCATGCGCATCATCGGCGACATCATCGAGTACACGGCGCACAAGATGCCGAAGTTCAACTCGATCAGCATCAGCGGTTACCACATGCAGGAAGCCGGTGCGAATCAGGCGTTGGAGCTGGCCTTCACGCTGGCTGACGGCAAGGAATATGTGAAAACGGCGCTGGCCAAAGGCCTGGACGTAGACGTGTTCGCCGGGCGGCTCAGCTTCTTCTGGGCCATTGGCATGAACTTCTACCTCGAAGTCGCCAAGATGCGCGCAGCCCGCCTGCTGTGGTGCCGCATCATGAAAGAGTTCAACCCGAAGAACCCCAAGAGCCTGATGCTGCGCACCCACTGCCAGACCTCCGGCTGGAGCCTGACCGAACAAGACCCGTACAACAACGTGGTGCGCACCACCATCGAGGCCATGGCAGCCGTGTTCGGCGGCACACAGAGTCTGCACACCAACGCGCTGGACGAAGCCATCGCGCTGCCCACCGAGTTCAGCTCGCGTATCGCACGGAACACGCAGCTCATCATCCAGGAAGAAACCCATATCACCAGCGTGATCGACCCCTGGGCCGGCAGCTACATGATGGAAAAACTCACGCAGGACATGGCGGACAAAGCCTGGGAAATCATTGAAGAAGTCGAAGCCATGGGCGGCATGACCAAGGCCGTGGACAGCGGCTGGGCCAAGCTCAAGATCGAAGCCGCAGCCGCCGACAAACAGGCGCGTATCGACTCGGGCAAAGACGTGATCGTGGGTGTGAACAAATACAAACTCAAGAGTGAAGATGCGATCGATAGCCTGTCCATCGACAACATGAAGGTGCGCGACAGCCAGGTGGCAAGGTTGACCGCGATCCGCGCCAAACGCGATACGGCCGCAGTGCAGGCCGCGCTCGACGCGTTGACCGCCGCTGCCGAAAGCGGCGAAGGTAATTTGCTGGCCTTGAGCATCGACGCGGTGCGTCTGCGCGCCACGGTTGGCGAGATCAGCGATGCGCTCGAAAAGGTCTATGGCCGGCACCGCGCCGACACGCAGAAAGTCACGGGCGTCTATGCCGCGGCCTACGACTCGGCCGAAGGCTGGGAAGCGCTGCAGCACGAGATCGCCAAGTTTGCAGAAGAGCAAGGCCGCCGCCCCCGCGTGATGATCAGCAAACTCGGCCAGGACGGCCACGACCGGGGTGCCAAAGTGGTGGCCACAGCTTTTGCCGACCTCGGCTTCGACGTCGACATGGGCCCGCTTTTCCAGACCCCCGAAGAGTGCGCGCGCCAGGCTATCGAAAACGACGTACATGCCGTAGGTGTGTCAACCCTGGCGGCGGGCCACAAGACGCTGGTGCCCGCCATCATCGAAGAGCTGAAGAAGCAGGGCGCGGACGACATCATCGTGTTCGTCGGCGGCGTGATCCCGCGTGGTGACTACGAGATGTTGTACGAGGCCGGTGTGAAGGGGATTTACGGCCCCGGCACACCCATCCCCGCCAGCGCCAAGGATGTGCTGGAACAGATCCGCGCAGCTATTGCCGCGTGAACATGGCGTCTGTGCGAACCATGGTCACGGCCGACACGTTGCTGGCCGCCGAAGGCCCGCTGCAGCGCCGTGCCATCGCCAAAGCCATCACGCTGCTGGAGTCCACACGCGCGGACCACCGTGTACTAGCGGATGAGTTGCTCACCGGTCTGCTGCCCCACACCGGCAAGTCGTTCCGCCTCGGCATCAGCGGCGTCCCTGGCGTCGGCAAGTCCACTTTTATCGAAGCGCTGGGCCTGTTCCTCATCGGCCAGGGCCACCGCGTGGCGGTGCTTACCATCGACCCGTCCTCGACCGTGTCGGGTGGTTCCATCCTGGGCGACAAGACACGTATGGAGCGGCTGTCGGTGCATGAACGCGCCTACATCCGCCCCAGCCCATCGTCGGGCACGCTCGGTGGTGTGGCCGAAAAAACCCGCGAGGCGATGTTGGTGTGTGAAGCCGCAGGCTACGACATCGTGATCGTTGAAACCGTGGGTGTGGGCCAGAGCGAAATCGCCGTGGCGGGTATGACCGACATGTTTGTGCTGCTGCAGCTGCCCAATGCGGGTGACGACCTGCAGGCCATCAAGAAAGGTGTGATGGAGCTGGCCGACCTGGTGGTCATCAACAAGGCCGACATCGACCCCGACGCTGCGACGCGGGCGCGGGCGCAAATCACCTCGGCGCTGCGTTTGCTGGGCCAACATGGCAATGCCGGGCATGCGCACCATGACGAAACACTGTGGCACCCGCAGGTGGTGCAGCTCAGCGCGCTGGCGGGCACGGGGCTCGATGCGTTCTGGGCCGCAGTGGCGAAGTTCCAGACCCTGCAGGCCGCCAATGGCCGGCTGGCCAGCCGCCGCCAGCAGCAGTCGCTGGCATGGATGTGGGAGCGCATCGACGCCGGGCTGAAACAGGCATTTCGCCAGCATCCTGCGGTGCAGGCCGACCTGGCACAAACGCTGGTACAGGTGCAGGCAGGCACGCTGGCGGCCTCCACTGCAGCACGAAATCTGCTCAACGCGTACGCGGGACGTACGCAAGACGCTATCAATTCTTAAGTAAACCCTCTACCCGATCCCCACACACTGACTGAGCCACACCATGCAAGAAATCATTGAACAGCTTGAACAGAAACGCGCCCAGGCCCGCCTGGGTGGTGGACAAAAACGCATCGACGCGCAGCACAAGAAGGGCAAACTCACCGCCCGTGAACGCATTGAGCTGCTGCTGGATGACGGCACGTTTGAAGAGTGGGACATGTTTGTCGAACACCGCTGCACCGACTTCGGCATGCAGGACCAGAAGATCCCTGGCGACGGCGTGGTCACCGGCTACGGAATGATCAATGGCCGCCTGGTGTTCATCTTCAGCCAGGACTTCACCGTGTTTGGTGGTGCCTTGTCCGAGACCCATGCCGAGAAGATTTGCAAGGTGATGGACCAGGCCATGAAGGTCGGTGCGCCGGTGATTGGCCTGAACGACTCGGGCGGCGCACGTATCCAGGAGGGTGTCGCCTCACTCGGTGGGTATGCCGACGTGTTCCAGCGCAACGTGATGGCCAGCGGTGTGGTGCCGCAGATCAGCATGATCATGGGCCCCTGTGCGGGCGGCGCGGTGTACAGCCCGGCCATGACCGACTTCATCTTTATGGTGAAGGACAGCAGCTACATGTTTGTGACCGGCCCCGAAGTGGTCAAGACCGTGACGCATGAAGAGGTCACAGCCGAAGAGCTGGGTG
>JAGOEY010000194.1 GCA_017997515.1 Burkholderiaceae bacterium
CTTTTCTGCCTTGTTCACCAGGTCGTTGCCCACCACGGGTTTCCATTTGGCATAAACCGGACGGGTGGCCTTCACAAAGACTTCGCGTTCGGCAGGGCTCAGTTGCGTTACGGTGACACCCATGGCCGCAATGTCCTTGAGCAAGGGCTTGTCGGCCTCCACCAGGCCCTTGCGGGCGAGTGCGATATTTTGCTTGCCGGCATCAATGGCGGCTTGCTTCACGATGGCCTGGTCGGCGGGGGTCCATGAGGCCCAGATGTCCTTGTTGACCACAAAAATCAGCGGGTCGGCCACGTAGCCCCAGGTGGTCACAAATTTCTGGCCCACGGTGTGCATCTTCAGCACGGTGAACAGGAACAACGGGTTTTCCTGGCCATCCACCGCGCCACTGGCCAGAGCGGGCTGCGCGTCAGCCCAGCTCATCTGTGTGGGGTTGGCGCCAAAGGCCGTGAACATGTCGGCAAACAAGGGTGAGCCCACCACGCGGATCTTCATGCCCTTGAGGTCGTCCGGCGACTTGATTGCGCGCTTGGAGTTGGTGACTTCGCGGTAGCCGTTTTCGCCCCAGGCCAGTGGCACCACGCCCGCTTTATCGACCGTGGAGAAGATGTCCTTGCCGACTTCACCCTGGGTGAGCGCGTCGATGGCCGCGTAGTCGGGCATCAGGAAAGGCATCGAGAACAGGTTGAGCTGCTTGACCTGCGGCGACCAGTTGATGGTCGAGCCCACGGCCATGTCGATCACGCCTTGGCGCAGTGCGCTGAACTCACGTGTCTGGTCGCCCTGGATCAGCGACACACCGGGGTAGAGCTTGATGTTGATGCGGCCTTGCGTGCGTTCCTTCACCAGGTCGGACCAGATCTTGCCTGCCATGCCCCAAGGCGTGGGTGGGCCGAGCACCAGCGACATCTTGTATTCGGGCTTGTAGGCAGCTTGCGCCATAGCGCCAGTGCTGAAGCCCAGCGCGGTTGCGGCCACAGCGAGGCCAAGAAGGGTACGGCGGAATTTCATGGGTTGTGTCTCCTGGAAAAATGAGTCAATCGAAGCAATCAATAGCCGAGTTTGTTCGGCAACCACAGGGCAAGCGGTGGCCAGGCAATCACGGCCACCATCACGAGGAACATGGCAAACAGCATCCAGCCGACCCAGCGCACGGTTTCTTCCATACGTACGTTGGCGATACGGCAGGACACCATCAGGTTCACGGCCAGCGGCGGTGTGAACTGGCCCAGCGCCACCTTGAGCGTGAGGATCACACCGAACCAGACCGGGTCCCATTTGTAGAACTGCACGATGGGCCAGAGCAGCGGCACGAAGATCAGGAAGATGGACACACCGTCGAGGAACATGCCCACGGTGATCAGCAACACAATCAGCAGCGCCAAAACGCCGTATTCACCCAGGCCCGAGTTCACGATGGCATTCGCCACGGGGTCAATCACCCCCAGTGTCGAGAGGGAGTAGGCAAAGATGCCTGCGAGTGACACCACCAGCAAGATGACGGCCGAGAGTTCGCCCGCTTCGCGCAGGATCACGAACAGGTCGCGCACCTTGATCGTGCGGTAGATCACCATGCCGACAAACAGGCCGTAAAACACCGCCACCACCGCCGCTTCGGTCGGGGTGAACCAGCCCGCCCGCATGCCACCCAGGATCAGCACCGGCGCTGCCAGCCCCCAGGTGGCTTCGCGCAGGCTCTTCCAGAAAGCGGGGCGTGGCATGCTGGCTTCCAGTGCGCCCATCTTGTGGCTGCGTGCCATCCACACCGCCGGAATGATCAGCGCCAGGCCCGCCAGAATGCCGGGGATCATGCCCGCCGCAAACAGCGCGGGCACCGAAGCGCCCGGCACCAGCACCGAGTACACGATGAAGGCCACCGACGGCGGAATCAGGATGTCGGTGGCCGCCGCGGCCCCCACCACACTGGCCGAGAAGGCCGGTGGGTAACCTGCGCGTGACATGGCGGCAATCATCACCGCACCCACCGCCGCAGCGTTGGCCGGGCCGGAGCCCGAGATACCACCCAGGAACATCGCCACCAGAATCGCCACCATCGGCAACATGCCGGGCCCACGGCCCACGATGGCCACCGCAAAGTTCACCAGCCGCAGCGCCACACCCGAGCGGTCGAAGATCGAGCCCACCAGCACAAACATCGGGATCGCCAGCAGCGGGTATTTGCCCAGGCCCGCGTAGAAGTTTTGCGGCACCGCCAGCAAACCGAACCATTGTGCGTCGGCATTGGCCAGCGCGATACAGGCCGCACCGGCCAGACCCAGCGCCGCGCCGATGGGCACGCCCACCATCATCAGCACCACAAAGGCGACAAAAAGCAGGGTTGCGATCATGCCGATGCACCCTCGTTGTCGTCTTGTTTTCCGCGCCGCACAAACAGGCCACATGCACGCAGCGCGATGGCGGTGGACACGATGGGCAACCAGATCGAATACCACCACTGCGGCACACCGATGCCCGGGGAGGTTTCTTCAAACCGGAAGTCGTCCCACACCATACGTACGCTCAGGCCCGCGATCAGGAAAAACAAGGCCGCCACCAGCACCGCACCAAACTGCGACAGACGCTTGCGCCGGGCCATCGAGCCGCTCTCCGAAAAATACTCAATGCGGATATGCCGGTCGCGCGCAACAGCGGCAGAGCCTGCCACCATCGCCAGCAAAATCATGAGGAACACCGAGAACTCTTCGGTCCAGGCGAAGGACGAGTCGGTGAAGTAGCGCACCAGCACGTTGGCGAAGGTGATACACGCAAGCATTCCCATGATGATGACGGTGAGCCAGTCCTCCACCTTGAGGGGCACCAGGGTTTTTTCGTCGGGCGGGGGGGTAATGGTGTCGGCGGGGCTGCCTGCGTCAAGCAAGGCACCGGATTCGGGAGGAACGGACATGGATGTGTTATGGATCTTGTGTGTCACCAGGCCCTGTGGAACAGGCAGAAACTTGGTAAGTCACTGGTGCACAGAGAGTCGAGAACTTTCATCCTACCTTTGATGCATGCTGCAGTGCATCAGGACTTTCCTTGATGTGGAACACCCCCAGGACAACGCTCCGCTCCCGCCAACCCCCTTGCAGGGGGCGACGCCAGTGGCCCGGCAAAGCCGGTTCCACGGCGTCTGCTGGAAGGGGGCAGCCCAGTGCGCCAAGCTTGGAGGTTGGCCATGGGATGCGACAATTCCAGACATGACCGACACCTGCACGCAAACCCTCACGATCACCCGCCCTGACGACTGGCACCTGCACGTGCGCGATGGCGAAGCGCTGTTGACCACCGTGCCCCATGCCGCTGCCCAGTTTGGCCGCGCCATCATCATGCCCAACCTGCGCCCGCCGGTCACCACCGCCGAACAGGCGCTGGACTACCAGCGCCGCATCGCCGCCGCGGTGCCTGCGGGGGCTGCGTTCGAGCCCCTGATGACGCTGTACCTCACCGACCGCCTGCCGCCCGAAGAAATCGTGCGCGCCCGCGCGGCCGGGGTGGTAGCCGCCAAGCTCTACCCCGCTGGCGCCACCACCAACAGCGACGCGGGTGTCACCAGCCTGCAAAAGATTTACCCCACGCTCGAAGCCATGCAGCGCACGGGCATGCTGCTGCTGGTGCATGGCGAAGTCACCTCGCCCGAGATCGACCTGTTTGACCGCGAAGCTGTGTTCATCGACCAGCAGCTGATCCCCCTGCGCCGTGACTTTCCCGAACTGAAGATCGTGATGGAACACATCACCACCCGCGAGGCCGCGCAGTACGTGCAAAGCAGCGACGCCTTCACCGCCGCCACCATCACGGCCCACCACCTGCTGTACAACCGCAACGCCATCTTCACCGGCGGCATTCGCCCGCACTACTACTGCCTGCCCGTGCTCAAGCGTGAAACCCACCGCCTGGCGCTGGTTGACGCAGCCACCAGCGGCAGCACCAAGTTCTTCCTGGGCACCGACAGCGCACCCCACGCCGCCCACCTGAAGGAACATGCCACTGGCTGCGCGGGTTGCTACACGGCACACGCCGCCATCGAGATGTACGCCGAAGCCTTCGACAACGCAGGTGCACTCGACAA
>JAGOEY010000195.1 GCA_017997515.1 Burkholderiaceae bacterium
ATGTGCGCCAAAACGTCGTGCAGCAAGGTCATCAAAGGCTCCTTGTTTAGAGTGTGCAGCGCACTCTTCAGGCCGCTGCAATGTGGCTGAGCAAAACGTCAAAACTGCCGTACAACGCGTTGCCGCGCAGCAGCCGGCTGCCATTCTCGTCTGTCACCACCAGCGCGGGCACACCCTGCGCACCGAAGGTCTGCATAAGGCCTTGTGCCTTCTGGATACGTGCGGCGTTGGCGGCCAGCAGCTCGGTGTCGCCCGCAGCCAAGCGGTCGGCGGCGGCGTCCAGGCCGATGTCGCGCAGCAGCTTCTCCACCACGGGCACAGCGGTGGTGTCCAGCGCATGGATGTAGCGGGCCTCCTGCAGCATCTTCAAGGCGTCCAGCTCATGCTGCGGCACGGTCAACGCAACAGCGGTCAGCGCCAGCGTGCTGGTAGCCGAGTCAAAACGGCTGCCGGGCTGGCCCAATATCTTGGTGCAGTAGTCCTCGGTAAAGCGCTGGCCGGTGAGTTTTTCAATACGCACATCGTTTGACCATGCGTAGTCTGCAAACGCGGCATCCATCACGCGGCCACCCGCGCCTGCAAACAGGCCGGTGGGGGCCAGCGCCAGCCGGATGGTGGCGTGCTGGCCCAGCTTCTGGATCGCGGGCGACGCGCCATAACACCAGCCACACAGCGGGTCGAACAGGTAGGTAAGGGTTTTGGTGGTCATGGCTGATGTGTTTACCATTTCATTTCGCCCATGTTGACCTTGGCACCGATGTCCAGCGACATGGCTCCGTCCGTCACCTGCGGGTACGACTGCTTCATGGCGTTGACCAGCTCAGCGCTGTTTTTGCTGGCGGCCAGGTTTTTCTCGAAAGTTTGCAGGTAGTCCTTGGTGAAGGTGATGCTGCTGGCATCGACCTGGGTGCCTGCCTTCATGTGGCCGGGCACCACCAGCGCGGGCTTCAGGGCGGCCATGTCGTCCAGTTGTGCCACCCAGGCAGCGCGTTCGGCGGCAGTTTGGGTGTCTGCCGTCCACACATGCATGCCACCAAACACGCCGATGTTGCCCACCACCGCCTGGATGGACGGAATCCACGCGTACGGGCGGTGGGCCAAAACGCCCTGGGTGCCACGGATCTCGATGGTCTGGCCGTCCAGCGTCAAGGTGTTGCCCTCCAGGGCGCGCGGCACCACGGGGCTACGTGGCGCATTGGCACCCATCTTCGGGCCCCAGAACGCGACTTTGCCGGCTTTCTTGGCGTTGATTTTCTCAAGCACGGCGGGCGTGGTCACCACGTCGGCCTGGGGGAAGATTTCTTTCAGCGTCTCCACGCCAAAGTAGTAGTCGGGGTCGGCCTGGCTGACGTAGATGGTTTTGAGCTGTTTGCCGCTGTCGAGCACGTTGGCAGCAATACGCAGCGCGTCGGCGCGGGTGAAGCCGGCGTCGATCACCATGGCTTCTTTGTCACCCACCACAAGGGTGGAGTTGACGTTGAAGCTGTTGCCGTCGGCGTTGTAAACCTTGACGCTGAGCGGCTGGGCGGCCTGGGCGCTGGTGAATGCAATGGCGAGGGATGCGGCGATAACGGTGGTGCGGACCATGGTGTGGCTCCTATCAGAAGGTGAAAAAGTGGGTTCATAAGAACAGAAGACTGAACTTTAGTTGCAATATCTGCGCAGATAAATCCGATAATTTCCGCATCACTGTTTCACATATCGAGCAAATCATGGACCGACTCACCGCCATGCAGGTTTTTGTAGAAGTGGCCCACAGCGGCAGCTTCAGCGCCACGGCCGACAAGCTCGACATGTCGCGTGCAATGGTCACGCGCTACGTGGGTGAGCTGGAGCAGTGGCTGGGCGCACGGCTTTTACAGCGCACCACACGCAGCGTCACCCTCACCGACGCGGGTGAAAACTGCCTGCGCCGCAGCCAACAGATGCTGGCGCTGGTGCAGGACGTGGAGGAAGAAACCCAGAGCCACGACGGCGCTTTACGTGGCCAGCTGCGCATCACCTGCAGCATGTCGTTTGCCTACGCACAGATGGCGGCGGCGGTGGTGGATTTTCTGCAGCTGCACCCGCAGCTCAAGATCGACCTGAATGCCAGCGAGGGTGCGCTGAACCTGGTGGAGGCGCGGATCGACCTGGCCATCCGTATCAGCGCCGAGCCCGACCCGGCGCTGATCGGCCGGGTGCTGGCCCCCTGTACATCGGTGCTGGTGGCCTCACCCGCCTACCTCGCTGCCCACGGTGTTCCGCAACTGCCTGCCGACCTGGCCACACACCGCTGCCTGAGTTATGCCAACTTCGGCAAAAGTGTGTGGACGTTCAGCCGGGGCGACGACCACGCCCGCGTCAGCGTGGGCAGCTACTTCAGCGCCAACGAAGCCACCGCCCTGCTCCAGGGCGTGTTGGCGGGGGGTGGTATTGCACTGCAGCCCAGTTACCTGGCCAACCCACACCTACAAGACGGCAGCCTGCAAGTGGTGCTGCCGGACTGGAAGGTGCCTGACATGGCAATTTATGCCCTGTACCCGTCGCGCAAACATCTGTCGCCTGCGGTGCGGGCGCTGCTGGACTTTCTGGTGGAGCGGTTTGCGCAAGTGCCGTGGGTGTGAGTGGTTAACCATGGCCTGCGAACTGGAAATTATCAATAAAAATGGCATCCTGCGCCCACTGCTATTGCGCTGGCAGCTATCAAATAAGGAGTAACCTCACAACCTTAAAGTACACAGGTGCCGCCAGATACCGAAGGAAATTTCTGTATACATAAACATAGTGTTTTCCCTTGTTTACGGCATTTCTCTTTGATATTTGTCAATTTATGTATACATTGCGAGGCCTCGACACCTTCAAATTTCACCGTCTGCACCTGCCCAGCAGACCCGCCGCATGAACGCCAGCCACTCCAAGCCAGCACCTTCGACCGCCGTTCCGGCCCCACTTCAGACGCCTGTTGCGGCCCCTGAAGAGGCGTCGTCCCAAGTCGTCAAGGTGCAGCTGAAGCTGCGCGAAATGATCCTGGCCGGTGAGCTGGCGGCGGGCAGCCGGATTGCCGAGTTGTCCATTGTGGAAAAACTGGGCGCGTCGCGCACCCCCATCCGTGCCGCGCTGATGCGGCTGGAGCAGGAAGGCCTGCTGGCGGCCCTGCCCAATGGCGGTTATGCCGTGCGTACGTTCTCGGAGCGCGAGGTGTCCGACGCCATCGAGTTGCGCGGCACCATCGAGGGCCTGGCCGCACGCCTGGCGGCCGAGCGGGGTGTGGCCGCTGCAGTGCTGGACGAAGCCCGCCAGTGCCTGGCGCAGATCGACGTGCTGCTGCAGGCACCGGCCATCAACGACGACGGTTTCTCGCGTTACGTGGCGCTGAACCGCGACTTCCACGCCCTGCTGGCCAAGCTTTCCGGCAGCGCCTTCATGCAACGCGAGATCGAACGGGTGTCCAGCCTGCCGTTTGCGTCGCCGTCCGGCTTTGTGATCGTGCAGGCCAACACCCCCCAGGCGCGCGACATGCTCATCGTGGCGCAAGACCAGCACTGGCAGGTGCTCGATGCCATCACCCACCGCGAAGGCGGCCGCGCCGACGCCATCATGCGTGAGCACTCGCGGCTGGCCCAGCGCAACCTGCGCGACGCCATGCAGGCACCCGGCAAACACGCTGTGCCCGGTGTGCGCCTCATAAAACAGCACGCCTGATGCCCCCCATTTTCCCCTCCCTTATCCATCCACCACCCGGAGACTTTGATGAAAAAACGCTTCCTTCTGCAAACCCTGGCCTTGGCTGCCCTGGCCGCCAGCACGTCCGGTGTGATGGCCCAGGAGAAATTCAAGATCGGCCTGGTGCTGCCCATGACGGGCCAGCAGGCCACCACCGGCCGCCAGATCGAGGCCGCTGCACGCCTGTATATGGCGCAGCATGGCGACACGGTGGCAGGCAAGAAGATCGAGCTGATCGTCAAGGACGACACCAGCCTGCCCGACCAGACCCGCCGCCTGGCGCAGGAGCTGATCGTCAACGACAAGGTCAACGTGCTGGCCGGCATGGGCATCACGCCTTCCGCCATGGCCGTGGCACC
>JAGOEY010000196.1 GCA_017997515.1 Burkholderiaceae bacterium
ATTCTTCACAGCGGTGCGGTATTTGGAGCGCAGCGAGGTGTTCGCGGCGTTGATCTTGACGTCCTGGCGGACGCGCTTGCGGCCCGACGCGAGGCGCGGGTTCTTCTTTTTGGGTTTGGTAGCCATGTTTGTATATTCCTTGTGTCTGAGGATGTTGCAGCAAAGCCTTCAATTATATGCGCGACAAGCCAGTAAGCCAAATCCACCGTGAAATCAAAGCAGGCGGCGGTCAAAAAGCGCACCACAGCCTGCTGCGCAGGCGGCGGTGCGCTCGTCCAGCAGACACCGCGGATCTGGCTCAGCCAGTCCGCCAGTGTCGCCCCCTGCAAGGGGGAAGGAGTAGCGGAACGCAGTCCGCGAAGCCTGGGGGTGTGCCCTTTCTCAGCCATTACACTCCCGCCGTGTCTCTTTTTAAGTCCGCCTCCACCGTCTCCCTGCTAACCCTCGCCTCGCGCATTACCGGGCTGGTGCGTGAGCTGCTGATGGCGTCGGTGTTTGGCGTCAGTGCGCTGACGGACGCTTTTAACGTCGCGTTCCGTATCCCCAACCTGTTCCGCCGCGTGCTGGGTGAAGGCGCTTTCAGCCAGGCCTTCGTGCCGGTGCTGGCTGCCACCCGGGCGTCCGATGGCGACGACGGGGCCAAGGTGCTGATCAACCACGTCGCCACCTTGCTGGCATGGACGCTGGTGCTGCTGTGTACCGTCGGTGTCATTGGCGCACCTCTCATGGTCTGGGCCATGGCCAGCGGGCTGCGCCAGACGCCCGAGGGTTTTGACGCCGCCGTGGTCATGACACGCATCATGTTCCCCTATATCGGCTTTATGTCGCTGGTGGCGCTGGCCGGCGGCATTCTTAATACATGGAAGAAGTTTGCCGTGCCGGCCGCGTCGCCGGTGCTGCTGAATGTGTCGCTGATCGCGTCCATCATCTGGGGCGCGCCGTGGTTTGCACGCCAAGGCATCGAGCCCATCTACGCACAGTGTGTGGGGGTGATGGTCGGTGGCCTGCTGCAGTTGGGCATTCAGATTCCCGCGCTGCGCCGCCTGGGCCTTATGCCCCGTCTCGGCGTGCGCTGGGCCGCCATACGTGCGGCCTGGGCCGACCCGACCACACGCAAGGTGGCGAAACTGATGTTGCCCGCGCTGCTGGGCGTGAGCGTGGCGCAGATTTCGCTGCTGATCAACACCCAGATTGCCTCGCACCTGACCACCGGCAGTGTGAGCTGGATCACCTACGCCGACCGCCTGATGGAGTTGCCCACCGCCTTGCTGGGTGTGGCGCTGGGGGTGGTGCTGATGCCGCAGCTGGCGGGGGCCCGCGCCAAGCAGGACGATGACCGGTATTCGGCCCTGCTCGACTGGGGCTTGCGCCTGGTGGTGGTGTTCTCGGTGCCGTGTATGGTGGCGCTGCTGGTGTTTGCCAAGCCGCTGGTGGCTGTGCTGTACCACTACGGCGCGTTCAGTGTGCTCGACGTACAGCGCACCACGCTGGCCCTGACGGGTTACGGCGTGGGCATCGTGGGCATCGTGGCCATCAAGATCCTGGCCCCCGGCTTTTATGCCAAACACGACATGCGCACCCCCATGCTGATCGCCGTGGCGGTGCTGGTGCTGACCCAAGTGCTCAACTTCTTCCTGGTGCCGGTGCTGCAGCATGCGGCGCTGACCTTGTCGATTGGCATTGGCGCACTGGTCAACGCGCTGTGGCTGCTGGTGGGCCTGCTGCGCCGTGGCAGCTACAAACCGTTGCCGCGCTGGGGCCTGTTTGCGCTGCAGGTGCTGGCGGCCAGCGCACTGCTGGCGGTGTTTTTGCTGTGGGCTGCGTCGTCGTTCGACTGGACCGGCCTGCAGGCCATGGCTTTGAAGCGTATTGGGCTGATGGCGCTTATCCTGTGTGCGTCTGCAGCTATTTATTTTGTAGCATTGTGGGCCGCCGGGCTGAAGCTGCGCCAATTGCTGCGCCGCTGATGCCGCGCGGTGCGCCGGGCCATGGATGTGCTGGCATCCCTTTTGCGGTAAAAATATTCCCATGGACCTGAGCTTTCACGCACCCACGCCTCTGCAGTACTTTGCGTCGCTGGTGCAGAGTGATGAACACTTTCCGCTGCTGGAGGCTGTGGCCAGCCTCGCGCAGGACGAATACCCCGAGCTCGACGTGGAGCAGGTGCTGGGTGACGTGGACCAGTTGCTGGCCCGCCTGCAGCGCCGCCTGCCGGCCGACGCGGGCCCGCTGCAGCGGCTGCGGCTGCTGAACCAGTTTTTCTTTGTGGACCTGGGTTTTGGCGGCAACGTCAACGACTACTACGACCCCGACAACAGCTACCTGCAGGCCGTGCTGCGCACCCGCCGGGGCATCCCCATCTCGCTGGCGGTGCTGTGGATGGAGCTGGCGCAGGGACTGCGGCTGAAGGCGCACGGCGTGGGGTTTCCGGGGCACTTCATGGTAAAGGTGAATCTGCCCAAAGGCCAGGTGGTAATCGACCCGTTCACCGGCCATTCGCTGTCGCGCGAGGCGCTGTCGGAGCGGCTGGAGCCGTTCCAGCCGCGCCAGCTGCATGGTGCGCTGGCCGACGACGCTGACGTGCCGCTGGGGCTGTACCTGCAGACCGCCGCACCCCGCGACATCGTGGCGCGGATGCTGCGCAACCTCAAGGAAATCCACCGTTCCCAGCAAGACTGGGGGCGGCTGATTGCGGTGCAAGACCGCCTCATCGTGCTGCTGCCCGAGGCCTGGGCCGAGTACCGTGACCGCGGCCAGGCCTATGCCACACAAGGCCACACTGCACAGGCGTTGACCGACCTGGAAACCTACCTGCACCATGCCGCCTTTGAGGCCCTGGACATTGGCACCATTGCCGAGCAAGTGGACGCACTGCGGCGCAAGGGCGACTGAAAAGCCCGGGCCCGGATCCGTGCCGGGATGGGCTGAGATCGTAAATACGTTCTTATCGCTGCTCAGGCGGCAAACCGTGCAGTTGCTGCACCAGCGCGGCGTGGGCAACCGGGTCCACCGGGCGGTGGCGCACCTGGGTGCTGGCCGGGTCGTTGCCCAGGAAGTTGCCCCCTTTGCGGTCGTGCGCCGGGCGAATCGGCCGCGCGCAAAAACCGCCGCCGCAGTTGGGGCAGACGTTGTGTAACACCGTGTCCACACAGGTGGCGCAAAAGGTGCACTCGAAGCTGCAGATACGTGCCTCCAGCGACGCGGGGGGCAGGGCGGTGTTGCAGTGTTCACAACTGGGGCGGAGTTCGAGCATCGAGAAGTCCTGAAAGTGTTTAACAAGAGGCAGCGAAAAACGTGCCTGCGCTGGCCGTGGTGTGGCGTGATTGTCAGCTAAATCATGGCGAAAATGGCCTCTGGCGCCCCACTGACGTGCGCAAGCTGCTATCAAAAAGTGAATGTCCTGCTGTCCTACAAGGCAAGCTGCTAATTCCATTTCCAAATCATTCGTGTCTAGGCGCGAAGCCGCAGACAGTGCTGTAGCACGGCAAGGCGAAGCAACAACGACACGGGTGATTTAGAAATGGAATAAGGTGCCAACCCATGGCCCGTCGCTCCCTTTTTCTTCCGTCCCGTGCACTCCAGCGCGCCGTCAAACGCAATGTGAAGGCGCTCACCCAGGCCACGGTGGCCAGCGGCAAACGGGTGGCCGCACAGCAGCAAAAGCAGCTCAAAGAACAGCGCAAACCGCCGCCGGGCCAGGGCGACTGGATCGCCGGGCTGGCGCTGGGGCCGGGTGGTGCGCGGCGGTACCACCTGTACCGCCCGCCAGGCCTGGTGCTGGCGCGGGGTGAAACGCTGCCACTGCTGGTGATGCTGCACGGCTGCGGCCAGACCGGGCGCGACTTTGCCGCCAGCACCCGCATGGACCGGCTTGCCGCCAGCGGGCGGTTTCTGGTGCTCTACCCCGAGCAGGACCGCATCGCCAACCTGCAGGGTTGCTGGAACTGGTTTGCGCGGCGCAACGGCAAAGCCGAGGCCGAGGCCGCCACGTTGGTGGCCATGGTGGACCAGGTGCTGCAGCTGTACCCGGCCGACCACACCCGCGTGGCGCTGGC
>JAGOEY010000197.1 GCA_017997515.1 Burkholderiaceae bacterium
CCAGCAGCGGCAGCACCAGGTAGGGGCCGGTGCCCACGCCGTAGGTGGCCAGTGTCTGGCCAAAGTCCTGGCGGTGGCGGTCGATATTGGCCTGTGATGCCACGTCTTCAATGCCCCCCAGCCCAAAAACGGTGTTGATGCTGAACCGCATCAGGGTGTCGGCCGCCTCGACCAACTTGAACTGCGCCAGGTTGTTGACAAACGACCATGGCTCGGTGAAGTTGGTGAAAACGTTGCGGATACCGGTGCGCACCGGTGCGGGTGTGATGTTCTGGTAGGCCGTGGCCACCGGGCGCAGCACAGCGCGGTCCACCCCCTCGTTGAACTCGCTCACATTGCGGTTGAAGGGCTCAAACGGGTCGCGCGGGTTCGGGCCGGTGGCACAGCCAGAAATAATAGAAAAAACAGCCACAGCGCCCATCCAACGGGCGCCTTTAGCTATTGTTTCAAGAGCAGTCAATCGTGTTTTTTGTGGTGTCATTTTTTACTGCCAGAGCCCGATGGGCTCGAGGAACCGTCTTCCGCCTTGCTGAAAAGAAACTGGCTGATGAGATTCTCCAGCACCACAGCCGATTGTGTCGAACCAATGGCGTCCCCTGCCGCGAGGTTCTTGTCGTCGGCACCGGCTTCAATACCAACGTACTGCTCACCCAGCAGCCCGCTGGTGAGGATTTTGATGGAGCTGTCTTTGGGGAACAGAAAGCGGTCTTCGATGGCCAAAGCAACCAGCGCCTGGAAACTCTTGTCGTCAAAACTGATGGACTCGACACGGCCCACCACCACCCCCGCACTCTTGACCGCAGCCTTGGGCTTGAGCCCGCCAATGTTGTCGAACTTGGCCGTCACACGGTAGGTGGACTGGAAGTTCAGCGACAGCAGGTTGGCCGACTGCAGCGCCAGGAACAGCACGGCCACCGCGCCCAACAGCACAAACAACCCAACCCAGACATCGTTTTTGGAACGTTGCATAAAACTGCCTTAAATAGAGAACATGGTGGCGGTCAGCAAAAAGTCGAGCGCCAGCACCGCCAGCGACGCCATGACCACCGTGCGGGTGGTGGCCCGCGACACACCTTCGGGGGTCGGCTGGGCGTTGTAGCCCTGCAGCAGCGCCACAAAGGTCACGGTAAAACCAAACACCACACTCTTGATGATGCCGTTGCCCACGTCTTTCCACACATCGACGCCACCCTGCATCTGGCTCCAGAACGCGCCAGGGTCGATGCCGATCATCACCACACCCACCACCCAGCCACCGATGATGCCCACCGCGCTGAAAATGGCGGCCAGCAGCGGCAGCGTGATGATGCCGGCCCAGAAACGCGGCGCGAGAATGCGGCGCACCGGGTCCACGGCCATCATCTCCATGGCGCTGAGCTGTTCACCCGCACGCATGAGGCCAATTTCTGCCGTCAGCGACGTGCCAGCGCGCCCGGCAAACAGCAAGGCCGTGACCACGGGGCCGAGTTCACGCACCAGGCTCAGTGCTACCAGCATGCCCAAAGCCTCGGACGAGCCGTAACGCTGCAACGTGTAATACCCCTGCAGGCCCAGCACAAAACCCACAAACAGGCCCGACACCGAAATGATGGCGAGGGAATAGTTGCCCAGGAAGTGGATCTGGTCGCGCACCAGCCCAAAACGCCGGAACGTGGGCCCGGCCAGTGCCAGCAGCCGCATGAACAAACGCGTGGCGCTGCCCACATCACCCAGCAAACGCCGGGTGGCAAAACCTACGTCTGCGGGACGGTACCAGCTCATGGGCGGTCACCCCGCGCCAGGCCAAAGTCTTCTTCCACCCCCGGGCCGGGGTAGTGCATACGCACCGGGCCGTCGGCCAATGCGTTGACGAACTGGTGCACCAGCGGGTCGGTGCTGTTGCGCACGTCGTCCGGTGTGCCCTGCGCGGCAATTTTGCCGTTGGCCAGAATCACCACCTGGTCGGCGATACGGAAGGTTTCTTCCACGTCATGCGACACCACGATGCTGGTCAGCCCCATGGCGTCGTTGAGTTTGCGAATGAGTTGTGCAGCTGTGCCCAGGGAAATGGGGTCGAGTCCGGCAAAAGGCTCGTCGTACATCACCAGTTCGGGGTCGAGCGCAATGGCACGCGCCAGCGCCACACGCCGGGCCATACCACCCGACACTTCGCTGGGCATCAAATCACGTGCACCGCGCAGGCCCACCGCGTTGAGCTTCATCAGCACGATGTCGCGCACCAACTCCTCGGGGAGATCCGTGTGTTCGCGCAAGGGGAAAGCCACGTTGTCAAACACACTCAGATCGGTGAACAAGGCGCCAAACTGGAACAACATGCCCATGCGACGGCGGGCAGCGTACAGGCCTGCGGCATCGAGTGGCCCCACGTCGTGGCCGTCGAACAGCACTTCACCCTGCTGCGCACGCTGCTGCCCACCAATCAGGCGCAGCACCGTGGTCTTGCCACCACCCGACGCACCCATCAGGGCCGTGACTTTGCCGCGGGGAATGGTGAGGGTGATGCCGTCCAGCACCGCGCGGTCACCATATCCGAAGGTGACATTGCGCAATTCAACAAGAGGGGGTGGAGGGGTGAAGGCGTCCATTAAAAAAGCAAAAGCCGGGCTGTGCCGGCTTCTTGCATGATAAATGATCGCGGCACAACCTGCTGCACCGCCGCAAAACCCCAAGGTAAACAAGCGTCAATGCCGCCTGACGTTCGCCGGAGCCCCATTCCAGGGGCACCGTGGAACTGGCTTTGCCAGTCCACTGGTGCCGCCCCCTTGAGGGGGAAGCGCCGCAGGCGCATCGGGGGTGCTTCCTATGGCTAGCGTGGCAGGTCGCTGTAACCCATCAGGAACTCGTCCACCGCACGCGCAGCCTGGCGGCCTTCGCGAATGGCCCAGACGACCAGGGACTGGCCGCGGCGAATGTCACCAGCAGCAAACACCTTGGGCACGTTGGTGGCATACCCACCGGTGAAGTCGACTGTGGCCTTGGCATTGCCACGGGCATCCTTGTCGATGCCGAAAGCGTCCAGCACGGCCGCCACAGGGCTCACAAAACCCATGGCCAGCAGCACCAGGTCAGCCTTCATCACCACTTCCGTGCCGGGGATTTCAACCAGCTTGCCGTCCTTGAACTCGACACGCACCGTCTTCAGACCGGTGACCTTGCCTTTTTCGCCGATAAATTCTTTGGTGGAAATGGCGAATTCGCGCTCGCAACCTTCGTCGTGGCTGGAGCTGGTGCGCAGCTTGATCGGCCAGTAAGGCCAGGTCATGGGGCGGTTTTCTTCTTCCGGGGGCTGGGGCATGACTTCAAACTGGGTCACGCTGACCGCGCCGTGGCGGTTGCTGGTGCCAACACAGTCAGAACCCGTATCGCCGCCACCAATCACGATCACGTTTTTGCCTTCGGCGCGCAACTGGCCTTTGAGCTTGTCGCCCGCGTTGACCTTGTTTTGCTGGGGCAAAAACTCCATCGCAAAATGGATGCCGTCCAGATCACGGCCGGGCACAGGCAGGTCACGCGATTGCTCGGCACCACCGGTCAGCAGCACAGCGTCAAACTCTTTGTTGAGCTGCTCGGGGGTGATGGTTTCCTTGGCCCAGTTGGTGACCTTGGAATCCTTGCCCAGTGGGTCTTTCGCTGCCCCCACGACCACACTGGTGCGGAAGGTCACGCCCTCAGCCTGCATCTGTGCAACGCGGCGGTCGATGTGCGACTTTTCCATCTTGAAGTCGGGGATGCCGTAGCGCAGCAAACCACCCACCCGGTCGTTTTTTTCAAACAGGGTCACGTCGTGCCCGGCGCGCGCCAGCTGCTGGGCTGCGGCCATGCCCGCAGGGCCGGCACCGACCACGGCAACCTTTTTGCCGGTCTTGTGTTTGGCGACGCGTGGTGCAACCCAGCCTTCGTCCCACGCGCGGTCGATGATGGCGTGTTCGATGGACTTGATGCCCACGGCGTCGTCGTTCACGTTGAGCACGCAAGCTGCTTCGCAAGGTGCGGGGCAGATACGGCCTGTGAACTCGGGGAAGTTGTTGGTGCTGTGCAGCACTTCAATGGC
>JAGOEY010000198.1 GCA_017997515.1 Burkholderiaceae bacterium
CGGCAGGCCTGGAAGTCGCGGTGCTGGCGGGTGTCGAGCACATGGAAGCGCAGCAGCTGGCCGTGGGCCAGCCGGTCGTTGACCCGCACGGCATCGGGGCGGCCCAAGCCCGCCAGGCCGTGCACCAGCGCCGAGCTGTGCAACGGCATATTTTCATAAAAAGCCTGGTAAGCCGCAGCGCGGCGCAGCAGGAAGTCGGCGGAATCTTCCTGGCCTTGGCCACCCGCGTAGTCGTTTTCGACCTCGTGGTCGTCCCAGGTGACGATCCAGGGGCACAGGGCGTGGGCGGCCTGCAGGGCGGGGTCGCTGCGGTGCAGTGCGTAGCGGTCGCGGTAGTCGGCCAGGTCGCGGGCGTGGCGCAGCGTGTGGCTGCGGGCCAGGGCGGCGGCGGGCACGCGGGTGCTGGCGTATTCGTAGATGTAGTCGCCCAGGAAAATGATGGCGTCGGGCTGCTCGGCGCACAGGTGGCGCCAGGCGGCGTAGTAGCCGTGTTCCCAGCGCTGGCAGGACGCAAAGGCAAACCGAAAGCGTTGCACCTGTGCGCCGGGCGCTGCCAGGGTGCGGGTGCGGCCTGTGGGGCTGGTGGCGTCGCCCAGGGTGAAGCGGTAGAAGTACCAGCGGTCGCTGGGCAGGCCGGTCAGCTCCACATGTACGCTGTGGCCCAGCTCGGGCAGGGCGGTGGCCTGGCCGCTGCGCACCGGGCGGCGGAAATGTTCGTCGTGGGCCAATTCCCAGCGCAAGGGCACGGGGCCATGGGGCGCGGCCAGAGCGGCGGGTGCGAGGCGGGTCCAGAGCACCATGCCGTCGTCACGGGGGGAGCCGCTGGCCACACCCCAGGCAAAAGGCTGGCTGCGCACGCGCTGGGTGGCCCCTACACCCAGCGGCAGGCTACCCGCTGCTGCGGCCCAGGCCAGGCGGCGCAAGAAATCACGCCGCTGGTTGCCCGAAAGGGCGGGCCACAGTGGCGTTTCAGCTGGGTGTTTTGCTTCTTTTATGATAGCTGTATGCGCTCATAAATAGGGCGCTAGAGGGTGATTTTATGCATAAATCAGTCCCCCAGAACCACCCCCTCGCGCCGTGGGTCGGCACCACCGAAGAAGCCGGTGGGTGTGCGCTGGATGGCTTGCAGGCCGCTGGTGAGCTCCTGCTCACGCACTTCGTGGCCACGGGCACGCAAGGCTTCGACGGTGCTGGCAGGGAAACGTTTTTCTTCCAGCAGGGTGGGGCCGTTGAGTGAGGCGAAGTTGGGCAGGTCGATGGCCTTCTGGGCGTTCAGCCCCCAGTTCAGCGTGCCGTACAGCATCTTACCGGTGTAATGGATGATGACCGCGCCACCCGGGCTGCCGCCGCTCAGCGCAAGCTGGCCGCTGGTTTTGTCGAACACCAGGGTCGGGCTCATCGACGAGCGTGGGCGTTTGCCGGGTTGTACGCGGTTGGCAATGGGGTTGCCCGCAGCGTCGGCGTAGGCAAAGCTGAAGTCGGTCAGCTCGTTGTTCAGCAGGAAACCCTTGACCATCTGGCGGGCACCGAATCGGTCTTCGATGGTGGTTGTCATGGCAATGGCGTTGCCGGCTGCGTCCACGATGGAGATGTGTGAGGTGCCGAACTCGGGCTGGTCGGGCATGGGGGCGTAGCTGGTCTTCACGCCGCCGGGGGTGCCGGGTTTGGCGACCTTCATGCTCACGCCGCCCGGCTCCTGGCTGATGAGTTTGCTGCGCTCGGCCAGGTAGGCGGGGTCGAGCAGGCTCATCCAGCTGCCAGCCGGGGGCTGCACAAAGTCCGGGTCACCCAGGTACTGGGCGCGGTCGGCAAAGGCCAGGCGGGACGCCTCGGTGTAGAGGTGCAGCCACTGCGCGCCCGGCACGGCGCCTGGTACCGCACCACCGGCGTAGGACTCCAGCGGCAACTGGGCGGCGTTGGTGTGGTTCAGCATGCCCAGGATCTGGCCGATGGCAATGGCACCGGAGCTGGGGGGCGGGAAGCCACACAGCCGGTAGTCGCGCTGCTGGGCGCGGTAGTCGGTGCACAGGGCGGTGCGTTTCACGGCCTTGTAGTGGGCCAGGTCGGCCAGGCTGAGTTTGCCGGGGTTGGTGGGGTGGCTTTGCACCTTCTGGACGATGGCCTGCGCAATGTCGCCTTCATGCAGGGCCTTGGGGCCTTCGGCGGCAATACGTTTGAGCACGGCGGCCAGCTCGGGGTTGCGCAGCGTGCTGCCCACGGCCACAGCGTTGCCGTCGGGCTGGTAGAAGTAGGCGGCAGCGGTGGGGTCTTTCTTCAGGTGCTGCTCGGTCTGGATCTGGGTGTTGAGCCGTACGCTGACCTTGAAGCCGTTTTCAGCCAGGCTGATGGCGGGCTGGAACAGTGCCGCCCAGGGCAGCTTGCCGTATTGTTGGTGCGCCAACTCCAGCACCCGCAGCGTGCCGGGGGTGCCCACGGAGCGGCCCCCCACCACGGCGTCGTAGAACTGAATGGGTTTGCCGTCGGCACCGATGAAGAGTTTTTCATCTGCAGCGGCAGGTGCGGTTTCGCGGCCGTCAAAGGCCTCCACGTCCTTGCCGTTGTAGTGCATCAGGAAGGCCCCGCCGCCAATACCGCTGGACTGCGGCTCCACCAGCGTCAGCACCATTTGCACGGCAATGGCCGCGTCAACCGCCGAGCCACCGGCCTTGAGTACCTGGTAACCCGCATCGGTGGCCAGCGGATTGGCTGCCGCGACGGCAAATTTGTGGGTGGCCCAGCCGGGTTTGGCGGTGTAGCCCGACGAGCCCTCAGGCTGAATCGGTGGCTGGGAGTAGCTGAACTGTTGGGGGGCGGGCTGTGTGGCACAGCCTGCCAACAGCAAGGCGGTGGCCAGGGTGCCCAAAGTGACGGTTGTTTTCATCTTGTCTCCTCGGTGGAAGTCGGGCCTGCCATGGTACTTCGCCGCTCCTGTGGGTCTGGCAAGTTCTGCCCCGTCCTGCTGCCCACCCTGAAAACACCCCAGCCCGCCGCCGATGCTGGCCCGGAAGGCCGCGCCAGCGGCAAGCAAGGCCCCAAAACCTCGGGGTGGCGTAGGCAAAAGCAGGTGATTGGTGGCAATTTTGTAAAAAAATGATACATACCTGCAAATTCATTACATTTGTGGTCTGTTTGGCTGCAAATGTCACTAGCCGTGGCCTCAGCCGCTACGTCGCTTTAGGAGATATCCCCATGCACAGCCACTCTTCAATGAACCGCGTTTACCGTATTGTCTGGAACGACGCACTGAGCATGTGGGTGGCGGTGGCCGAGAACGCCAAGGGCCGCAGCAAGGGGGGCACTGGTCGCAAGCGTCTGGCGGCATTGCTGGCAGCGGCGCTTGGCACGGCAGCCGGTATGGTGCCGCCCGCAATGGCGGGCCCGCTGGACGCTATTGCAACCGACGGCCGGACCGCGACCCAGCTCAACCTGTCGTCTGCCAGCACCGTCAACATCACAACCACCACGCTCAGTGGCAACAACGCCTTCAACTCGTTCAGCCGATTCGGCGTGGACGCAGGCAACACGGCCAACCTGCATGTGCCGACGGGTGCCACCAATCTGATCAATATCGTGCGCGACGCGCGCACAGACATTAACGGGGTGCTCAACGGTATCCAGGACGGACGTATTGGTGGCAATGTCTGGTTTGCCAACCCCTACGGCTTGGTGGTGGGTGCAGGTGGTGTGGTGAACGTGGGCTCGCTCAACGTGAGTACGCCCACTGCGGCCTTTGTGCAGGGTTTCTTCGGTGCCAATGGCCCCAACGCCAACTCTGTGCAGCAGTTGCTCGGCGGTACTGCCCCGCTGAATGCCAACGGCACCGTCTCCATCCAGGGGCGCGTGAACGCGATCAACGGCGTCATGCTGAGCGCGGGCGCCATCAACGTGAGTGGCTCGATTTACAGCGGTGCGCGTTTCGTGGGATCGGCGCCTGACTTCAGCGACGTGGTGAATACCAATGGCCTGTCGGTTGCGACTGGCATTGTTGAGCAGGAAGGCCGCATCAGAATTGTGGCCACACAGACCCAGGGCGGCAAGGCGGCGATCAA
>JAGOEY010000199.1:0-1729 GCA_017997515.1 Burkholderiaceae bacterium
ACCTCACCAATGTCGGCGCGCAGGCGCATGAAGTCGAACGCGGCGCGGAAGCGCGGCTGGTCCACCAGGCCCCAGGGCGCACTGCCGGTGCGTTTCTCGAAGCGGGGTTGCATGACCCAGATCTCACGCATGTCGGCGGCGAGTTTGCCGCGGCCTGACACGTCGCCGATCCGCTGGTTAAACACGTCGTCAATGGCGTCTTGCAGCGCGGGGAACGGCGGCTGGCGGCCGCTGCGGCGGGCCCAACCGTCGCGCACATCGGCCCACAACACGGTGGCCAGCAGAAAGCTGGGCGCAACGGGTTTACCTTCACCCACGCGGCGGTCGGTGTCGGCCAGGGCGGCGTTGACAAACGGGGTGTCGGCACGCTCCACCACCACGTCCAGCAGCGGGTAGATGCCGGTGGCCATGCCCAGTTTTTTCAGCTGCTCGATGGTGGCGAGGGAGTGGCCGGTTTGCAGCAGCTTGAGCATTTCGTCAAACAGGCGGCTTTGCGGCACATCGGCCAGCAGCGTCTGCGACTGCACCAGCGGTGCGGCGGTCTTGGTGTCGAGTGTGAAACCCAGCGGGCTCAGTTTGGCCGCAAAACGCACGGCGCGGATGATCCGCACAGGGTCTTCGCGGTAACGCACCGCCGGGTCGCCAATCATGCGCAGCGTGCGTTTTTTGGCGTCCTGGATACCCTTGTGGTAGTCCACCACCACCTGCGTTTCGGGGTCGTAGTACATGGCGTTGATGGTGAAGTCGCGGCGCACGGCGTCTTCTTCCATCGGGCCCCAGACGTTGTCGCGCAGCACGCGGCCGGTGGAGTCCACGGCATGGTGCATGCCTGCCAGTTCACTCTTGCTGGTTTTCTCGTTGCCTGCCACCTGTTCGGCCGCGGCGTTGTCGAGGTAGGCGCGGAAGGTGGAAACCTCGATCACTTCATGTTCACGCCCCCGGCCGTACACCACGTGCACGATGCGAAAGCGCCGCCCGATGATGAACGCACGGCGGAACAGGCCTTTGACCTGTTCTGGCGTGGCGTTGGTGGCCACGTCGAAGTCTTTGGGGCGCAAACCCACCAGCAGGTCGCGCACCGCGCCGCCCACGATGTAGGCCTCGAAACCTGCCTGCTTGAGCGTGCGCACCACGTCGGATGCCCGCCGGTCCACCAGCTCGGGGTTGATGCCATGCACATCGGCGCTGACCTCTTCGCGTTTGCCGAAAGAAGGCTTCTTGCTGCCACGGGCACCGCCCGGGGTCTTGCCCAGCAGCTTGTCGATGAATTTTTTGATCATGGTTTAAAGATATCCAATATGCGCCAGCCGCGTTCTTGCGCCAGTGCGCGCAGGCGCTCGTCGGGGTTGGTGGCCACGGGGTGGTCCACCTTCTCGAGCAGTGCAATGTCGTTCATGGAGTCGGTGTAGAAAGTGCTGCGCACACCGCCCCAGTCCAGGCCCCGCCCGGCCAGCCATTGTTCCATGCGGGTGACCTTGCCTTCACGGGCCGACGGCACACCCCGGATGTTGCCGGTGATCCACTCCACGCCATCCGCGCCGCGGGCGTTTTCCAGCTGCACGGCAATCAGCTCTTCCACACCCAGCGCGTCAGCGATGGGGCGGGTGACAAATTCGTTGGTGGCGGTGACGATGACGATTTCGTCGCCCGCGGCGCGGTGCTGGGCGATCAACGCACGTGCGGCATCGGTGATGACTGGCTGCACCACGTCCTGCATGAAGCGCGCATG
>JAGOEY010000199.1:1829-4016 GCA_017997515.1 Burkholderiaceae bacterium
CACGCCGCGTTGCCAGGTCTGGGCATTCACAAACCAGTTGAAGGCCGCGTGCTGCTGCAAAGGGGTGAAATGCTGCACATCGTCCAGCAGCACCGTGGCCCAGCGCTCGTCAAACTCGGGCGGCTCATCCACCGAGGGGTCGAGCCAGCCGACGGTCGCCCCTTGCTCGCGCAGGGCGTGCGCCACACTTTTGAGCAGGTGCGACTTGCCGCTGCCGCTGGGGCCCCACAGGTAGGTGGGCACGGGGGAGCGGGTGGCTGCCGTGCTTGTATCACCCGCCCACAGCTGCAGGTGGCGCAGCGCGGCCTCGTTCGGCCCTGCAAAAAACCGGGCCAGTGTGGGGTCTGTGGCCAGACCGATATCGAGTGCGAGCTGCTTCATGGGCAGGGGGTGAAATACATGCGGGCAGTGGGCAGGGAAACAGTCGCGAAAAGTGTGGGTATTGAACCCCGTAAAATCTGGGCAAATTCTAGTCTGACGGCACCCGCCGCCCAGCCGCCCCTTGCCCAGCCCACCCCACGTGTGCTGAAAACGTCTCTGAACACCCGATAAGCACGCCATGAGCACCTCTTCCGCCTCCCCCACCCCGCTTTCCTACAAAGACGCTGGCGTCGACATTGACGCGGGTGACGCGCTTGTCGAGCGGATCAAGCCGCTGGCCAAAAAGACCATGCGTGAAGGTGTGTTGGCCGGGATTGGTGGTTTTGGTGCCCTGTTTGAAGTGCCCAAGCGCTACAAGGAGCCCGTGCTGGTGAGCGGCACCGACGGCGTCGGCACCAAGCTCAAGCTGGCTTTTGAATGGAATATGCACGACACCGTGGGTATCGACCTGGTGGCCATGAGTGTCAACGACGTGCTGGTGCAGGGCGCCGAGCCGCTGTTCTTCCTGGACTACTTCGCCTGCGGCAAGCTGGACGTGGACACCGCCGCTGCGGTGGTGGGCGGCATCGCCAAGGGCTGTGAATTGAGTGGCTGCGCACTGATCGGCGGCGAAACGGCCGAAATGCCCGGTATGTACCCCGCCGGTGAATACGACCTGGCCGGTTTTGCCGTCGGTGCGGTTGAAAAAAGCAAAATCCTGACCGGCCGTGACGTGGCCCCTGGCGACGTGGTGCTGGGCTTGGCCAGCAGCGGTGTGCATTCCAACGGTTTCAGCCTGGTGCGCAAGTGTATTGAGCGTGCGGGCGACAACACCCCCGCCACGCTGGACGGCAAACCCTTCAAACAGGCGCTGATGGAGCCCACCCGCCTGTACGTGCTGAACGTGCTGGCTGCACTGGCCGCCCACCCGATCAAGGCGCTCGCCCACATCACCGGTGGCGGCCTGCTGGAAAACATCCCCCGCGTGTTGCCCGACGGCACCGCTGCGCATCTGGTCAAGGGCAGCTGGCCCCAGACCGAGCTGTTCGCCTGGCTGCAGAAGACGGCAGGCATCGACGACATCGAGATGAACCGCACTTTCAACAACGGCATCGGTATGGTGGTGGTGGTGCCCGCCGACGCCGCCGAGGCCACGGCTGCCACGCTGCGCGCCGCTGGTGAGCAGGTGTACACCATCGGTGCCATCGCCGCGCGTGGTGACGGTGCCGCCGTGGTCGTCGGCTGACCCCCGGCTGCTGCATGGCAACACCTTTGTCGCCACCTCCTTTGCCGCCCTCGCACCCTTCGCCACTCCCGCCTGCCGTCGCAGGCCGCATCACCACCGCCAGTTATGTGCTGATGGCGGGCGCGCTGCTGCTGGTGATGTGGCAAGGCCTGCTGCCCGGGCTGCTCAGTGTGTGCCTGGGTTTTCTGCTCACCCGCTGGCTGGCCCCGCGCCTGCAGTGGCTGCAGCGCGGCCCGAATTCCCACCTGGGCCAGACCGTGGCCGCCACGCTGGTGGTCGGTGTGCCCTTGCTGCTGCTGGCGCTGGCGCTGTCGCGCTCCCGCAGCTACGTGATCGAGGCCCCGCAGCAGTACCGCGAACTGCTCGACTTCATGGCGCGCACCGTGCTGGAGCTGCGCCACAAACTGCCCCCCGACATCGCCGCGCAGCTGCCTGAAGGTGCGGCGCAGATCCAGCGCATCATTGCGGGTTACCTGGGCACCCAGGCCGGCGCACTCACCCACATGGGCCGTGCCTGGCTGGGCGGCCTGTTACACGCCTATGTGGGCCTGCTGATTGGTGCCCTGGCCGCCGTGCGCCAC
>JAGOEY010000200.1 GCA_017997515.1 Burkholderiaceae bacterium
GTCAGGCTGAGTTTTCCGGCTTCGTCGCGCAGGACCCGGTCGATGGCGTCGGCGCGTACCACGGTGCCGCGGTGCACCTGCCAGAACTGGTCGGGGTCGAGCTGGGGCAGCAGGTCTTTCAGCGGGGTGCGGATCAGGTATTCATGCCCTTCGGTCAGCACCCGCACGTATTTGTCGGCGGCCTCGAAATACAGCACGTCTTGCACCGGCACCAGGTGGATCTGGCTGCCCACGCTGGCCTGGATGTGGCGCAGGCGGGGGCTTGCCGGGGTGGGTGTGGGGGCCAGTAGCTGGCGCAGCTGGTCGAGGGTGTGTTCCATGTCGGGGGCGGCGGCGGAGCCGGGCAGGCTGCGCTGGATTTTCTCCACGGTGCGGGCCAGGCGGGTGGTCTGCACGGGTTTGAGTAGGTAGTCCACGGCCTGGGCCTCAAACGCTTCCAGCGCGTGCTGGTCGTAGGCCGTCACAAACACCAGCGCGGGGAAGGGCACGTCCAGCGGCCAGGCGTCGGCCAGCGCTGCGGCGGCTTCCAGTCCATTTTGGCCGGGCATACGAATATCAAAGAACAACACATCGGGCCGCAGCGCCAACGCCTGGGCCACGGCCGACAGGCCATCACCCACGGTGGCGGCTATCTGCAGGGCGGGCCAGACCTGGGCCAGCTCGGCTTGTAATGCCAGGGCCAGCAAGGGCTCGTCTTCGGCAATCAGCGCGGTGGGGGTTTTAGGGCTCATTTTTTAAAGGAAATATGACTCTGGCGCACGTTCCAACTGCGCTACCAGCTATCAATTCGATAGTGCCTTGTGTGCCATAGGCCGTGGCCAGCCGTTCGCGCACCTGGGCCAGGCCAAAGCCGCCACCGGCGTGTGTGGTGGGCATGTCGAGGCCCACACCGCTGTCAGTCACGGTCAGCACCAGCCGGGCCCCTTCGCGTCGGGCCTGCACGGTGATGTGGCCACCTTCCACCTGGGGCTCCAGCCCGTGGGTGATGCTGTTTTCCACCAGCGGCTGCAGCAGCAGGGTAGGCACGGGCTGCTGGGCCAGGTCGTCGGGCAGGTCGAGTGTGTAGCGCAGGCGCGGGCCCATCCGCACCGCCATCAGCGCCAGGTAGTCGCGCAGGCGGTCAAACTCGGCCTGCAGCGGGTGTTCGGTGCTGCGCGACGCGCCCAGCGTGGCGCGCAAATAGGCGATCAGGTGGTCCAGCATGTGCTGGGCACGAGCCGGGTCGTGCGCCACCAGCACCCGCAGGTTGGCCAGGGTGTTGAACAGCATGTGCGGCTCCAGCTGGGTCTCCAGCAGCTTCAGGCGCGCCTCGGCGGCGTCGCGTTGGGCCAGGGCTACCAGGGCCTCGAGGTGGCGCGACTTGCCCCGGCTGTAGAAGAAACCCGAGATGGCCACCGTGGCAAACACCGTGGTGACCAGGCCTGGCAGCAGCCCACCGGACTCGAACATACGGGGCCGCCCACCCTGGTTGCCGCCACTGTAGAGGTCACCCAGCACGGTGCCCACCCCAAAGCCGATGCAGACCCCGGCGGCGGTGAGTGCAAAACCGCGCCAGCCCAGCGGCCAGGGGATGGGCGAGCGGCGCGTGAGCCACTGGCGGCCCAGCTCGATCACCAGCCAGCTGGTCAGCCCGATGGCGAGTGAATAGACCAGCTGCACATCCCACGCTGCTTGTTTTGCCAGGGTCAGACCGGCGGCGATGAGGCAGCAGAAGGCGGCAGTGACCAGCCCGTGGCGGGCCGCAACGCGGTAGTCAAAGGGGCGAACCGGGGGCAGGGTGTGGTCCATGGCGTGGCTGCCATTGTGCGGCAGGGCACAGCCTGCGGGGCGCTTCACCACGGGTCTGCTGCGCCGCTTTTTTCGAGCACAGCACGTTCACGCGCCACCATCCGTGCATACAAGCCGTGCTGCGTGAGCTTGAGCCACACCACCACCCCATGGATCGCCAGCCCCAGGCCCCAGCCCAGTGCCGGGAACACGGCCCAGTTGCGCCCGCTCTGGGCCGACAACACGGCCAGCAGGATGTTGACCGCGATGTAGATCCCCGCGTGCAGGTACCAGCCGAGCTTGGCACTGGCGCGGCGGCGGGCGAGTTGGTCGATGGGCGTGGTGTCGGAATGGTTGCGGTAGTGCATGGCGTGCTCCTTGGTATGTGTGATGTGGTGGGGTTTACTGTGCGTAGGCCGCTGTTGGCGCGGCATGGGCCGCCAGCGCCAGGCGCCAGAGCCGCAGCGCACGGGCGATAAAACTGCCGCTGAAGACCCCATACAGGGTGCTGATGCCCAGCGCGACCAGCGTGTCGTGCTCCAGTGCCGGGTGCAGGGACAAGGCCACACCCACGGCGTATTTGGTGGTGAAGATGCCCATCATCAGCGCCAGCGGCACCCCACTGCCCGGCAGGCTGAAGCTGCGGGTCTGCGGGTTGTAGTGCGGCTGATTTTGCGCTGTGGAGGCCGGTGCCAGCAGCAGCGTGGCCGCCCCCACCAGCAGCGCCGTGGCCGCCCAGGCCGCCAGCGCCCAGGGGGTGTCGGCAAAGGCGGACACCACGCCGTACACCGCCAGCGCCGTCATCACCACCGGCATAACGGTGATCCGTGCCAGGCTGGCGCGCCGGGGGAACAGCTGCGTGATACCCATCCAGAGCAGGAGGGCGAACAGGGCGAATACCCAGGCGGGGGTGTGGGCCAGGATTTGCAACAGCATGGGGAACTCCTCGGTAAAAAGGGGGTTAAAGATCTCTGGGCTGTACTGTGGCTTCCCTTGCATACCGCCGCCAGCGGTTTGCGACGGAAGCCGGGAACGCGGGCGCGAAATGCAGTGGGTGCGTGTGAAATGCAAGAGACCAGCAGCAGCTTTACTTTTCTTCGCACGCCATTTGAAAGCGCGTAATGCCCTGCGGCTACCATGGCAGCGGCTGCTTGCACGGGTCGGTGCAGGCGAGGCCCCACGACAGGAAAAACATGAACCCGATGAACGAATCGCCCACCACCCAGGACACTGCCGAGGCAACACCTGCTTCCACAGGTGCTGCCATGCCCTCCCACGCGCCACCGTCGCGCCGGGGCCGCTGGCTGGGGGCGCTGGTGGCCTTGCTTGTGGTGCTGGCGCTGGGTGGTGCCGCCTGGTACCTGATCCACCGGCCTGCACCCAAGGGCCCCGGCGGTCCGGGCGGTGGTGCGCGGGTGACGGTGGGGGAGGCCACTGCCCGCCGCGCCGACGTGCCGGTGTACATCGACGCGCTGGGCACGGTCACCCCGGTGGCCACCATCACGCTGCGGCCACAGGTGTCGGGTGTGCTGACGCAGGTGCTGTTCACCGAAGGGCAGATGGTGACCAAGGGCCAGCTGCTGGCACAGATCGACCCGCGCCCGTTCCAGCAGGCGCTGATGCAGGCGCAGGGTACACGCCAGCGCGACGAGGCCCAGCTGGCCAATGCCCGTATCACCCTGCAGCGTTACCAGACCCTGCTGGCGCAGGACTCGATTGCCCGCCAGGACGTGGACACCCAGGCCGCGCTGGTGCAGCAGCTGGAGGGTACGGTCACGTCCGACCGCGCGTCGGAGAAAACCGCACAGCTCAACCTTGACTTCACCCGTGTCACCGCGCCGGTCAGTGGCCGGGTCGGGCTGCGCGTGGTGGACGCGGGCAACGTGGTGTCGTCGGGCGACGCGGCGGGAATTGCCGTCATCACCCAGATCAACCCGGTGGACGTGCAGTTCTCGGTGCCGCAAGACCGCGTGCCCGACATCCAGACCCGCGCCATGGAGTCGGTGAAGGAAGACAAACGCCTGCCGGTCACCGCACTCGACCGCACCCGCAGCAACGTGCTCGACAAAGGGGTGTTCCTCACCCTCGACAACCAGGTGGACGTGCAAACCGGCACCGTGCGCGCCAAGGCACGTTTCCAGAATGCGGCGGGCACGCTGTTCCCGAACCAGTTCGTGAACATACGTCTGCTGCTGCGCACGCTGCAGGGCGCGGTGGTGGTGCCCGTCAC
>JAGOEY010000029.1 GCA_017997515.1 Burkholderiaceae bacterium
CGGCGAACTTCAGCATCTCCACCCGCGCCTGCCAGCGCCCGCCGCTGATCCAGCCCAGGCGCATACCCGGCGCCAGGTGTTTGTGCAGCGACGCGCAGTGCAGCACATGGCCGCTGTCGTCCCACGACTTGATGGCGCGCAGCGGCTCCTCGCGGAACACAGCGTCGTCCACCAGCGAGGAATAGGTGTCGTCTTCGACCAGCGCCACGTCGTGCTGCTGGCACAGGCGCAACAGGGCCTGTTTGTGGGCGTTGGGCATGATGCTGCCCGTCGGGTTCTGCAGGTAAGGCACCACCGCCACGGCCTTGATGCCCGGCGTGGTGCGCAACGCCAGCTCCACTGCATCGACCGAGATGCCGGTGCGCGGGCTGGTGGGGATCTCCAGCGCCTTCAGCCCCAGGCTCTCCAGCGTTTGCAACAGCCCATAAAACGTGGGCGACTCCACCGCAATCGTGTCGCCGGGGTTGGCCACGGCACGCAAGGCCAAGTTCAGCGCCTCGGTACAGCCGTTGGTCACCTGGATGTCGCTGGCCGAAAGACGCATGCCTGCGCCCACCGCGCGCTGGGCCAGCACCTCGCGGAACTCCAGGCAACCCTGCGGCGGCGCGGCGCGCACCAGCTGGTCGGGGTGCTGGCGCAGTCGCCGCAGCGCGGCCTGCTGCAGCGCTTCGGCCGGGTACAGCTCCGGTGCACAGCGGGCGACCGACAGGTTGGTCTTGAAGCGCTGCAGTCGCCCCAGCGCGAGAAATTCCGACACCTTGGCGTGGATGCCCACGTACTGCGCCGCATCCGGGGGGCGGTGCATCGGCGGGTCGTTCACCGGGGCCAACGCCACTTTCACCGGGTGGCGCACAAAGTAGCCCGAGCGCGGCCGCGCCTCCAGCCAGCCTTCACTCTCCAGCTGGCGGCAGGCCTGCATCGCCGTGGTCAGACTCACCGCGTGCTGGCCCATCAGCGCCCGCAGCGACGGCAAGCGCTGCCCCGGCAACCAGCTGCCCGCTTGGATGGCCCCACGGCAGTGGTCGGCCAGCAGCTGGTATTTGGGCAAAGAGGGGGCGGGTGTGGGCAGGGTCATGGGCACTCCATCATGCGCACGGGGCCGTGCGCCGAACAGGTACAGATCAGCGTCAAAAGAACCATAACAGAGCCCGATTTTTTGAACTGCTGCATAACAGATAGCGCGTTGCTGTGGCTGTTCGCTGCGACTCGCAAATCCTACGCTGGAGGCCTGTTCAAAAGGAGTTTTCCATGACCCGCACAGCCGCTCTTGCACCTCTTTTTTCACTGCAACTACAACCCGGTCGCAAGGTGTGGGAGCACCTGCCCCGCGCGGTGACCCTTACGGTGACCGAAGGCAGCATCGTGGTGTACCAGCGGCGGTGGCTTGCGGACACCTGGGTCGGCGTACCCGTGGCGGTGCAGGCAGGGGAACAGTTGCGGATGGACGCCGCCGGGTGGGTGGAGATGGAGGCGATAGGTGCGGCGCAAGCCTATGCCAGCGCAGCACCCGCGTGGTGGAACATGGTGCGTTTGTGGGGGAGTTTGCTACAGAAGCGCGATCCAGCTGTAGGCCGCCTGGCTAACCCCTTGTAGCCCCGCTCGCCGCAAAGCATAGGCACGCAGTCAGCCGCGTCATGCGTCGGCCATGCGCGCCTGCAGATGCTGCACTCAGCGCGCTACCGCCCCGCCAATATCCCGCGGTACACGCCTTCGTACGCGCGCGCACTGGACTCCCATCCAAAGTCGCGCGCCATCCCCTGCTCTTGCACACGCCGCCAATCTTGGGGCTGCGCAAACAGGGCCAGTGCCCGCTGCAGAGCATGCTGCAGCGCAGACACTGTCGGCTCGGGCATCACGAAGCCAGTGCCAGTAACACCTTCAGCGCCCAACTTCACATTCTCAACCGAATCCGCCAGCCCTCCCGTGGCATGCACCACGGGCAGGGTGCCGTAGGCCTGGCTGTACATCTGGTTCAGGCCGCAGGGCTCGAAGCGGGAGGGCATGAGGAAGACGTCGGCACCGGCCTCGATGCTGTGGGCCAGGGCTTCGTTGAAGTCCACAAACACGGCCACCGCATCGGGGCGGCGGGAGGCGGCGTCGCGCAGGGCGTCTTGCAGGGCGGGCTCGCCCTGGCCCAGCACGACCAGTTGGCAGCCTTGTTCCAGCAGCCAGGGCAGCAGGGCCACCACCAGGTCGATGCCTTTTTGCCAGGTGAGCCGGCCCACCAGGCCCAGCAGCAGGGCGTCGGGGCGCGGGGCCAGGCCGCTGCGCTGTTGCAGGGCCTGCTTGTTCAGCGCCTTGCCTTGCAGGGCTTGGGCACTGAACCCATGCGGGATCAGCGGGTCATGCTGGGGGTTCCACACGGTGGTGTCGATGCCGTTCAGGATGCCGTGCAGGCGGCTGGCTTTGTCGCGCAGCACGCCGTCGAGGCCGAAGCCCAGCGCACTCTGCTGGATTTCTTGCGCGTAGGTGGGGCTGACGGTGGTGATGGCGTCGGCAGTCTGCAGACCGGCCTTGAGCATGGACAGCTGGCCCCAGTATTCCGCGCCGCGCACGGTGCGCCAGGCGGGCGACACGGCGATATGGTCGGCCACGTCCATGGGGAAGACGCCCTGGAAGGCGAGGTTGTGGATGGTCAACACACTGGCGGCGCGGGCGCTGGGCGGGTGCGCAGACTGCGCCAGGTACAGCGGGGCCAGGCCACAGGGCCAGTCGTTGCCATGCACCACGTCGGCCTGCCAGCCGGGCCACGGGCTGTCGGGTGAACCGAGCCAGGCGGCCACGTGGCTGAGGAAGGCAAAGCGGTAGGCGTTGTCGGTATGGTCGTGGCCGGACGCATCCACATACGGGCCACCGGGCCGGTCGAACAGCGCGGGGCAGTCGAGCAGCAGCAGCGCCACACCGTTGTGCGGCGCGGCGCACAACAGGCGTGCGGCAGGCCAGCGGCCCACGGCGGGGATGTCGATCACCCGGCGCACGGGCGGCAGCGGCGCACGGGCGGCCAGCCCCCGGTAGGCGGGCATGAGCACACGCACGTCATGGCCCAGCGCACCGAGCGCCTGCGGCAGCGCGGCGCTGACGTCGCCCAGGCCCCCGGTCTTGACCCAAGGCGCACATTCGGGTGTGGCGAAAAGGATCTTCAATCGCGCACCCGATGGCGCATTGCGCCCGGCCTGCACGGCGGCGGCGAGTGACAACATGTGTGGGTCGGCGGCCAGGTCGTGCACCGGCACGGCGATCTTGCGCCGCCAGTTGGGGAACATGTCTTCGGTGGTGCCGGGCACGTTGACCTGCAGGCGCTGCAGGGTCACGTCTTCAAGCTGCACCCCCACCAGCCAGCACGGCGTGCGGGCGATAAAGCGGTACACGGCGTTGACCCACTCGGGGGTGGTGTCGGCGGGTTCATCACCGCTCTCAGCCAGGCCTTCCCAGGCCAGCGCCTCTTGCAGCAGCGTGCGGTCTTGGGCGCGCTGCTGCACTTGCTGAGTGTGGCTGGCTGCATCGGGGAAGAGTTGCAGATCGGCCTGCACGGCCAGGTCTTCACCGCGCCAGAAGCCGCGCAGGGTGGGCAGGTCGTGGGTGCTGACCACCGCCAGCGCCTGGGGCTGCCAGTCGGCCGGGGGGCGGAAGCTGCCGTCGGCCGCACGCTCGAAAAACAGCGGGCGGTAGGACAGCAGCGCGCGGGCCTGCATGGCCTCGCGCATGGCGGGGGCGACGTTGCCGAGGTCTTCACCCACCACCAGGCACTGGTGGCGCGTGCTCTCCAGCGCGAGGATGCCGAGTAATGCGTCGAGCGGGTAACTGGCATAGGTGCCTGCACCTTGCTGCGGCAGCCAGAACAGCCGCATCAGGCCCATCACATGGTCGAGCCGCAAGGCCCCGGCATGGCGCATGTTGGCGCGCAGGGTGTCGATGAAGGGCTGGTAACGCCCAGCCACCAGCCGCGCCGGGTTGAGTGGCGGCAGACCCCAGTTCTGGCCCATGGCACTGAGCGGGTCGGGCGGCGCACCAACGTACATGCCCAGCGCGTACATCTGCGGCTGCGCCCAGGTGTCGGAGCCGCCTTCGTTCACGCCCACGGCCAGGTCGCGGTACAGGCCCAGGCCCATGCCCAAAGCGCGTGCATGGGCCTGCGCGGCGGCGAGTTGCTGGTCGGCCAGCCACTGCAGCCAGAGGAAGTAGTCCACCCGCTCGGCATGCTGCTTGGCGAACTGCACCACCGCTGCGCCATGGATGTCGCGGTAGGCAGCAGGCCATGCGGGCCAGCCCCACACCGTGGGGTCGGCGGCAAAAAAATGGGCTTGTAAGGCTTCAAACAAGGCGTGTTGCCGCAGGGCTGCGCCTTGGGTTTGTACGAAGGTTTGAAAGACCTGCGCAGCGTCGGTATCCTGGGCCAGGTGGGTGCTGCGAAAGTGTTGCCACAACACCTCCAGCACCTCGGTCTTGACGGCAGCGACGCCTGCGTAGTCCACCATGTCGGTGGCGCGTAATGCAGCAAGACGCTGCTGGAACGCCGCGCTGTCTACATGCAGGCGCAGCGCAGAGTGGTCGCTGCTGTCCACCAAACTTTGCACGTCGATGTACAAGGCGTTGAGTGCATCGCGGCTGGACGGGCTGTAAGGGCTCGCCACTTCGGGCTGCTGCGCAAACAGGGCGTGTAACGGGTTCAGCCCCACAAACGACGCGCCCAGCCCCGCCATGGTGCCGACCAGCTCACGCAGATCCCCCAGGTCGCCCATGCCCCAGTTGCGGGCCGAACGCACGGCATACAGCTGCACACACGGCCCCCACCAGCGGTGGCCATTTTTGAGCGGCGCGGGCACCCAGCACTGGGCGGGGGTGACGATGACGGTGCAATCGTCTGCGCAAACCTGGGTGCCCAGCGTCAGCCGCAGGCGGTAGTAGCCTGGGGGCAAATCGGTCGGCAGGGTGATGTGGGCGGCCTCGCCTTCTGGCACACAGATACCTTGCTGTGAGGCACCGCTTTCGTCCTGCAGCGCCCACTGGGCGGGCGCTTGTGCCAAAACAGTAACACGGCCAATCTGCCCCTGGTTCAGCACCAGAACGGGCGGCAGGACGGCGCTTGCGGTGTGTACGGCGTCGGTCTGCAGCGACTGCAACACGTCGGCATCACTCTGCGCCGCAATACCTATGGCCTGCAGCGCTGCGCGCAGGGTGGCGTCGGGCACGGTCACATCTGCGCCCCAGAAGCCTGCGTACTGGCTGGCGATGCCGGCACGGTGGGCGAGTGTGTGAAGTGCGTGGTCTGCGTGCAGGGCCTGCGACGGCGTGGGGTCATCCATGGTGCGAGGCGACATGTTGGGTGGCGTGAGGGGTTGCGGCGTGCGTCAGCACGACCATGGCGTGGGCGGGGACGCGGTGTTGCGCGCCGGGTGTCCACGGGGAAAGTTCGGCGGGTGTGCCGGTCAGGGTCGCGGTGTCGATCACGGGGTGCCAGCCCACCGGGCCTGCGGCGCAGCGGGGCACGGTGAAGAGCGCTTCGTGGTGTGAGCCGTTGATCAGCAGCAGCACGGAGTTGGCATCCCCAGCCGGGCTGAAACGGCCATCGAGCAACGCGCCAAAACAGCGCACGCCGGGGCTGTTCCATTCGTCCGGGGTCATCTCTAGCCCCCAGACGCTGAACCAGGTGATGTCGCGGCGGCCATCGGCATCCACCTCACCCGTGAGCCACTGGGTGTGGCGCAGCACGGGGTGGTCGCGGCGCAGTTGCAGCAGGCGCTGGGTGAATGCGTGCAGTGGGTCGTTGCGGCGAGCATCGCTCCAGTCGAGCCAGCTGATAGCGTTGTCCTGGCAGTAGGCGTTGTTGTTGCCCTGCTGGGTGCGGCCCATTTCGTCACCGGCCAGCAGCAGCGGCACACCCTGCGAGACAAACAGCGTGGTGAGCAGGTTGCGTTGCTGGCGCGCGCGCAGGGCGAGGATGGCGGCATCGTCGGTCGGGCCTTCTGCGCCGCAGTTCCAGGTGCGGTTGTGGCTTTCGCCATCGCGCCCTTCTTCGCCATTGGCGTCGTTGCGCTTGTGGTGGTAGGCCACGGCATCCGCCAGCGTGAAGCCGTCGTGGACGGTGACAAAGTTGATGCTGGCGGAGGGTGCACGGCGGGCTGCGGCGTACAGGTCGGCCGAGCCACACAGGCTGGCGGCGAATGCGGGCAAGGCGGCATCGGCCCCGCGCCAGAAGTCACGCACCCCGTCGCGGTAACGGCCATTCCACTCTTGCCAGCCGGGGGGGAAACCACCCACCTGGTAGCCACCGGGGCCCACGTCCCACGGCTCGGCAATCAGTTTGACGCGCGAGAGCACCGGGTCTTGCGCCACGGCGCTCAGGAAGGCGGCGCGCGGGTCGTAGCCGGTTTCATCGCGCGCCAGCGCGGTGGCCAGGTCAAAACGAAAGCCGTCCACATGCATCTCTTGCACCCAGTAGCGCAGGCTGTCCATCACCAGGCGCAGCGCGGCAGGGCTGCGGGTGTCGAGGGTGTTGCCGGTGCCGGAATAGTCCACGCCAAAACGGCGGTCGGCCGGGTTGAGCCGGTAGTAGGCGGCGTTGTCGATGCCGCGCAGGCCCAGCGTGGGGCCGAGGTGGCTGCCTTCGGCCGTGTGGTTGTAGACCACGTCGAGGATCACTTCCAGCCCGGCGCGGTGCAGGGCGCGAACCATGGTTTTGAACTCGGCCACGGCACCATTTGCACCACTGGCGCTGTAACGCGGCTCGGGCGCAAAGAAGCCCGCGGTGTTGTAGCCCCAGTAGTTGACCAGGCCGAGGTTCACCAAACGCTCGTCATCGACAAATGCGTGCACCGGCAGCAGCTCGACGGATGTCACACCGAGACGCTTCAGATGCGCAATGGCGGCGTCGCTGCCCAAGCCTGCATAGGTGCCACGTACTTCGGGGGGCACGTCGGGATGCTGCTGGGTAAAGCCCTTGACGTGGACTTCGTAGAGCACCATCTGATCCAGCGGTATGCCGGGGGCCTGGTCATCACCCCAGTCGAACTTGTCATCTTCCACACGGCATTTGGGCACGTGGGCAGCGTTGTCAAAGGTGTCCGGCGTGTGGGTGATGTCCAGGACATCGGACTCAGCACCACCCACCGAATTACCCACCACATACCCCAGCTGCCGTGCGTTGCCCTGCACCCGTGTGTGGATGGCTTTGGCATACGGGTCCATCAGCAGCTTCGCGCTGTTGCAGCGTGTGCCCGATTCCGGCTGGTACGGGCCGTCCACCCGGTAGCCGTACAAGGTGCCCGGCGCACACGCGGGCAGGTAGATGTGCCAGATGTTGTCAGTGCACTGCTGCATCACATGGCGCGCCACTTCGCTTTCACCAAGGCTGTCAAAAATGCAGAGGGTCACCTGCGCGGCCACACCCGAATACAGCGCGAAGTTGGTGCCCGCACCGTCCCATGTCGCGCCCAGCGGATAAGGGCTTCCTGCGCGGGGCACAGCGGCGGCGTCGGGGCGGGGTGGCATGATTTGTTTAATGTGCAAAGGCCCGGTCTGCAAACAGCACGGCGGCCAGGGGCGGGACGTTGATACACATGCTAAAAGCGTGCCCGCCACAGGGCACCGGCTCGGCATCACAGCCCCCCAGGTTGCCCACACCGCTGCCGCCGTACTGGGTAGCATCGCCGTTCAGCAGCTCGTACCAGCGGCCGCCGTGGGGCACACCGATACGCCAGGACGTGTGGGGGGCGGGTGTGAAGTTGCACACGGTGAGCACCGTGGCGTCTTCGGCCAATACAGCACCCGGTACCGCGCCCGACGCCTCGTCGGCCTGCACCGCGCCGGTGCGCCGAAAAAAACACACGATGGTGGGGTCGTCGTTTTCGGCACCGGCCCAGGCAAATCCGTCGCTGTCAAAGTCGCGCCGGTGCAGGGCCGGGACGTTGCGGTACACGGCATTGAGGTCTGCAACCCAGCGGGCGATACCGGCGTGTAGTGGCTGGTCCCACAGGTGCCAGTCGAGCGCACTGTCGTGGTTCCACTCGCGCACCTGCGCAAATTCGCCGCCCATAAATAGCAGCTTCTTGCCGGGGTGCGCCCACATCAGTCCGTACACCACCCGCAGGCCTGCAAAACGCTGCCATTCGTCACCCGGCTGCTTTTGCAAGAGGCTGTATTTGCCGTGCACAACCTCGTCGTGCGACAGCGGCAGCACGAAGTTTTCGTTGAACGCGTACCAGATGGAAAACCGGATGTCGTCACCATGGTGCTCGCGGAAGAAGTGGGGCCGCGCGGTGTAGCGCAGCAGGTCGTTCATCCAGCCCATGTTCCACTTCATGCCAAAGCCCAGACCGCCCACATCAACCGGGCGGGACACACCGGCCCAGCTGGACGACTCCTCGGCCACCATGTGTACACCGGGGAACGCCGCACCCACTGCGGTGTTGAGCGCACGCATGAAGGTGGTGGCATCAAAGTTCTCGTTGCCACCGTCGGGGTTGGGCACCCACTGGCCGGGTTCCCGCGCAAAGTCGAGGTAGAGCATGGAGGCCACGGCGTCCACCCGCAGGCCATCGAAGTGGTACTTCTCCAGCCAGAAGATCGCGTTGCTGATGAGGAAGTCGCGCACCTCGTAGCGGCCGTAGTTAAACACCAGGCTCTTCCACTGCGGCTGGAAGCCACGCCGCGTGTCGGGGTGTTCGTACAGCGCTGTGCCGTCAAAGGTGGCCAGACCGTGGGCGTCGGACGGAAAGTGGGAAGGCACCCAGTCCAGCAACACCCCAATGCCATGCTGGTGCAAGGTGTCCACCAGGTCCATCAGGTCTTGCGGCGAACCGTAACGCGACGTGGGCGCGAAGTAACCGGTGATCTGGTAGCCCCAGGAGCCATAAAACGGGTGTTCTGCCACCGGCATCAACTCGACATGGGTGAAGTTCAGCGCCTGGCAATGCGCAGCCAGGCGCTGGGCCAGTTCGCGGTAGTTCAGGAACGCGCCGTCGTCCGCGCGTTGCCACGAGCCCAGGTGCACTTCGTAGATGGAGATGGGCTGCGCACCCGACTGGCAGGCCGCACGTTTTTCCATCCACTCGGCGTCGTGCCAGGTGTGGTCGAGCGACCAGACGCGGGACGCGGTGCGGGGCGGGCTTTCGCTGCACAAGGCGAAGGGGTCGGCCTTGTCAAGGAACTGGCCGTCAGCCGTTTCGATGCGGTATTTGTAGCAGTCACCGGCCTGGGCACCGGCCACAAACCCGGTCCAGCGGCCCGATCCGTCATGGGCGGGCGACAGGGGTGCGGGCTGCCAGCCGTTGAAGTCCCCCACCACCGCCACCGTGCGTGCGTGGGGTGCCCAAACCCCGAAATACACACCCCGCTGCCCCGACTGCTGCGCGAGATGGGCGCCAAGTTCGTCAAATTGCCGGTGGTGCGCGGGAAGCGGGCTGGTCATTGATGGTGGGTCCATGGAACTGCGCCCCCGGAGGCGGTAGGCGCAGGTAGGAAGCCATCATAGGCGGGCAGCACCCGCCACGCGGGGCTAGTCGGCCTTCAATCGGCCAAATGGCTCAGGCTTTTGACGGCACCGATGTAGGGCAGCTTGAACAGGCCGTGTTCTGCCACGGCAGCGGCCAGTGCGGCCTCACATGCAGCGCGCGAAGGGCCCGCCTTGGCGCATAGGTGTTCGTCGGACTCGAAGAAATTGAAGGTGTCAAAACCCGGGCCCTGGCTGCTGGCCTGGGACGGGGCCTGCGAGCGCAGAACCAGCGTGGTCGAGCCACCGCCCGAATGGCCAACGGTCACCAGCGACACCTGCATAACAGCCAGCGACACGGCGGCGACAACGGCAACAACCGTCAGAGTGGTTTTTTTCATGGAAATCTCGGAAAAAGCGTGCTGGCAAATGTAATGGAATCAAAACCATGTACCCGGCACGGCAAGTAGCATGGCCCATTTTTCTCTTAAAAAATATAGCAAACCCCGCAGCACTGGCGTACGCAAAGCTCGCTTTTCCCTTGAATTCTGCTGCTCGTATGTGGTGGATGCGCTGTGCAACCAGGCCAGCCCGCGCACCCCGTCCATCAACCGCCTGCAACGGATCACGTACGGCATCGGTTGATCGGCCGCCGCATGAAAAAAGTGCCAGAGCTGCCGCGCTGGTCAATGTGAGGGAGGGGGAGGACGCTCCAGAGAACCCGGAGCGTCAAATCAAATAATGGTGCGGCTGGCGGGGATCGAACCCACGACCCTTGGCTTCGGAGGCCAATACTCTATCCACTGAGCTACAGCCGCATGGTCTGCAAGACAGCCTGTGATTATCGCCTATTGCAAGGCCTGCTGGCCCAACACGTTTGTGGAGCGTTGCGGGAACCCCAAACCGGCAAGGTAGGCGTCCATCACGGCCTGCCCGGTGGCGACCAGATCGAAGGCCGCCGGGTCGAGCAGCCAGTTCTGCAGCAGCCCACTGACGATGGCGTGTAAGCCCTGGGCCGCCATGTCTACAGGCAAGGGCAACACCACGCCGTAGTGCTGGGACGCGCGGGCCAAAACGCCCTGCAGGTGCAGCAGGCATTTGTTGCGCACGTCCAGGTGGCGCTGCTTTACGGCGAGCAGGTCATCCACATACTCCACCTTGAGGGTGGCCACTTCAAACACCCGGCGCACCTGCGCGTCGTTGGCAGTCAGGTACAGCGCATTACGCATGGCTGCTGTGATGTCGTCCAGGGGGTCGGTGCTGTGGTGTGTGTCCACGCGGCTGAGGGCGGACTCCAGTGGCAGCGTGACGCGCTCCATCATGGCGTTAAACAGATCCGCCTTGTCCTTGAAGTGCCAATAGATCGCACCACGCGTGGTGCCTGCGGCGATGGCGATGTCGTTGAGCGAGGTGCGCGACACCCCTTTCTCTGAAAACAGGCGCTCCGCAGCGCCCAGCAAGCGGCTGCGCGTTTCGGCGGCATCTTCCTTGGTTCGACGGGCCATACAACCTTTTTGGTAAGCAAAATTTCCAGGTACAGCGCAGGCAACGGTCTTTGTAACCAAAATTTGTTTGCCTGCTGAAGTGCATCGTCATGCCCCTCTTCACACTGGGACAACCCACATACATTCATAATTGTATGTATACTGCGCCGGGTTAACCCTTAACACCCTTAGGCTTTGGTGCGTCTTGTGCGTAACATGCCCTCAAACACCTGATTGCGCAGTTGCTCGGCTGCGCTTTTCCATTTTGTTCCGCTGGAAGGAAATCCATGTCTGCCTTGCGCGATGCCCCGTCTGACTCCTCGTCTTCCCCCCTGTCCCCACGTATGACCCGGTCTGCGGTCTCGTGTGCGGCGGCCGTGCTGGCCAGCGCTTTGCTGCTGGCCGCGTGTGGTGCCAAAAATGACGCGGCAGTGCCCGCCGGAGGTGGCGCGCCTCCGCCACCGGAAGTCGGGGTCGTCACTGTGACCCCTGGCAGCATTGGCCTGGTCAACGAACTGCCTGGCCGCCTGGAAGCCTCGCGTGTGGCGCAGGTGCGTGCCCGCTCCACCGGCATTCTGCAAAAACGCCTTTTTACCGAAGGCAGCGACGTGAAGGCGGGCCAGGCCCTGTTCCAGATCGACGACGCCCCATACCGCGCCGCCATGGAGAGTGCCCAGGCCAGCGTGGCGCAGGCCGAGGCCACTGTGGCCCAGACCAGCGACCTGGTGAAACGTTACAAACCTCTGGTGGAGCTCAACGCCATCAGCCGCCTGGACTATGACAACGCGGTCACCGCCCAGAAAACCGCCCAGGCCAATCTGGCGGCAGCCAAGGCGGGTGCCACCACGGCGCGTATCAACCTCGGCTTTGCGGCCGTGACGGCCCCCATCTCCGGCCGTATCGGCCGCGCGCTGGTAACGGAAGGTGCGCTGGTGAGCCAGACCGAATCCACCCAGCTGGCCGTGATCCAGCAGATTGACCCGATGTACGTGAATTTCACACAGTCCGCGTCTGACACCATGCGCCTGCGCCAGGCGATGGATTCCGGCCTGCTCAAACGCGCATCGGGCGCAGACGCAGCCAGTGTCAGCATCGTGCTGGAAGATGGCACGCCCTACCCCAGCAAGGGCCGCCTGCTGTTCACCGACCTGACGGTGGACGCCACCAGCGGCCAGGTCACCCTGCGCGCCGAGGTGCCCAACCCCCAAAAACGCCTGCTGCCCGGCCTGTTCGTGCGGGTGCGCCTGGAGCAGGCCCAGGCCGGTGGCGCCGTGTTGCTGCCACAACAGGCGGTGACCCGTTCCAGCCAGGGCGACACCGTGATGGTGGTGGGCGCTGACAACCATCTCACACCACGCCCAGTCAAACTTGGCCCCTCACAAGGCAACCAGTGGGTGGTGCTGGAAGGCCTGAAGGCCGACGACAAGGTAATGGTGGACGGCTTCCAGAAGCTGCCACGTGGCAAGCCCGGTGACCCGATCGTGGTCAAACCCGTACCATGGCAGCCCCTGGGTGCGGCCAAGGCACCGGCTGCTGATGCGCCTGCATCTGCCGCGGCCCCCGCAGCGTCTGCGGCCTCGGCTGCCAAGCAATAAGGAGCGCGGCACATGGCCAAGTTCTTTATCGAGCGCCCCATCTTTGCGTGGGTGATCGCTATTTTCATCATGGTGGTGGGCGCAGTGTCCATCACCCAGCTGCCGGTGGCGCAGTACCCGGCCGTGGCCCCCCCCACGATCCAGATCTCCGCCGCCTACCCCGGCGCCACGGCCCAGACGCTGGAAAACAGCGTTCTGTCCGTGATCGAACGGGAAATGAACGGCGCAACCGGTCTGGCCTACATGGAGACCACCAGCCAGGCCAACGGTACCGGCTCGATCACGCTGAGCTTCGAGC
>JAGOEY010000201.1 GCA_017997515.1 Burkholderiaceae bacterium
CCCATTTGCTCTTCTGGCAGGTTGCGGATTTCAAAAATGCCGGCCTGTTTGGCTTCGACCAGAAACACAGTCTTGTCCTGGATGCGGGTCTGCACGGTGGCGGTGACCGTCACCTCAAACAGGCCGTCGGCCACGGGCGTGGCGTCCACACCGAGCTGAATATCCACCGTGGGGGCTTCCTGTTCCAGCAGGATGGCAGGCGAGTTGGGCTGCTCGAGCGACACGTCCTTGAGGTACACGCGCTGGATCTGGAACACGGGATCTTGAGAGACTTCTGGAACTTGGATGTCGGCCATGGATTACTTTCAGGTCAAAACAAAGCCCACCGGGGTGGTGTCCCCACAGCGGGCGGAAATGGGAATTATCTCAGGAGCGGCAAGGCGTTTTGCCGCTGTGTGTCACGCAGCATTCAGCAGCGGCACCAGCCCACCCTGGCCGTCGAGCGCGATCAGGTCGTCGCAGCCACCCACATGGGTGTCACCGATAAAAATCTGCGGCACCGTGCGCCGCCCCGTGATGTCCATCATGTGGCGACGGGCCTCGGGATCGGTGTCGATGCGGATCTCTTCGATCTGCGCCACACCTTTGGACTGGAGCACCTGTTTGGCACGGGTGCAGTACGGGCAGAACCCGGTGGTGTACATCTTGACGTTTTGCATAGGTCTTTTCAGAGTGGGGGCTCAGAACGTATTTACCAGAGGTACCGTGGAACTGGCTCTGCCAGGCCACTGGTATCGCCCCCTGCAAGGGGGTTGGCGAGAGCTACAGCGTTGCCTGGGGGTGTGCTTAAGCCTTTTCAAGAGGCAAATTCGCCTCTTTCCAGCCCTTGAGGCCACCCGCCAGCACCTGGGCCTGGTCGTAGCCGAGTTTTTTGACGGTGGGCAACGCACGGTTGGCACGTGCACCGCTGGCACACACCAGGATCAGCGGCAGGGTTTTGTTCTTCACGGCGGCTGGCAGTTTTTCTTCCAGCTGGCTCAGGGGAATGTTGCGCGCGCCGGTCATGTGGGCGGCGGCAAATTCCTCGGCCTCACTCACGTCAACAATCACGGCTTTTTCGCGGTTGATGAGCTGCACGGCACCCGCAGCACTCAGCGTGCCACTCGCAGCACCCTGCACCATGGGCCAGAGCAGCATGGCACCGGAGGAGATGGCGACGGTAAAAATCATCCAGTTGTCGATAACAAATTTCACGGTAATCCTTGAAGTAATCCTGAGTGTGGGATGCTCTGTATCACTCTGCGCGAGCAGGTGTAGTGCGGATCGGGATGGGCTGCAAGGCGCATTTTGCAGTCCAATAGCCGTAGCTATTGGCTAAAAATGCAACGCCGCAGACCGCCCGAGACCGCGCTACCACATGCCGCGAGGAGTGATGCAGAGCGTCCCTTCAGCCCGCGATTTTAGAATGCTGGCTTTTGCACCCTTAATTTTGAAGGTCACCATGTACAAACTCGTGCTGATCCGCCACGGCGAATCCACCTGGAACCTCGAAAACCGCTTCACCGGCTGGACCGATGTGGACCTGACCGACACCGGCGTCGAACAAGCCAAAAACGCCGGACGCCTGCTGCGCGCCGAAGGATACGAGTTCGACCTGGCCTACACCAGCGTGCTCAAACGTGCGACCCGCACCCTGTGGCACACCCTGGACGAGATGGATCGCACATGGTTGCCCGTGGTGCACAGCTGGCGCCTGAACGAGCGTCACTACGGCGCACTGCAGGGCCTGAACAAGGGCGAAACCGCCAAGAAGTTTGGAGACGAGCAGGTGCTGGTCTGGCGCCGCAGCTACGACACACCGCCCCCGGCGCTGGACGCCACCGACCCACGCAGCGAGCGCGGTGACATCCGCTACGCAGGCCTGGACCCAGCCCAAATTCCGCTGACTGAATGCCTGAAAGACACCGTGGCCCGTGTGCTGCCGTTCTGGAACGACACCATTGCACCGGCCATCCAGTCGGGCCAGCGTGTGGTGGTGGCCGCCCACGGCAACTCGATCCGTGCCTTGGTCAAGTACCTGGACGGCATTTCGGATGGCGACATCGTGGGCCTGAACATCCCCAACGGCATTCCGCTGGTGTACGAGCTGGATGCCCAGCTCAAGCCCCTGCGCCACTATTACCTGGGTGACGCCGAAGCCGCTGCCAAGGCTGCGGCCGCCGTGGCGTCCCAGGGCAAGGCCTGAGCAACACGGCTTTACACGCCGTTGAATTAAGACCGGCCTAATACGGGCTGGTCACAATGGCGATGCACCTGGCGCGCGCTGAACGGACTGAATTGGCCTGTTTTGGCCTTATTCAGGGTTCGCCCTGTGGAACTGCGGGGCGCGCCGGGCGTCCAAGGTGTATATTTTGCCGACACAAAGGTAGGTTATGGGTCAGAAACTCAAGATTGCAGGCTGGATTTCCGTTGGTGTCATGGCAGGCGCCCTGACCACCGTGTCGTTGCAAACCATGGCACGCGGGTCGATGACACCGCTGCCGCTCGAAGAGCTGCAGCAACTCGCTGCGGTTTTTGGCATGGTCAAAAGCGACTATGTCGAGGCCGTGGACGACAAAAAACTCATCACCGATGCCATCTCCGGCATGGTGGCCAGCCTGGACCCCCATTCCCAGTACTTCGACAAGAAGTCGTTCAAGGAATTCCGCGAAGGCACCACGGGCCGGTTTGTGGGTGTGGGTATCGAGATCACGCAAGAAGAAGGGCTGATCAAGATCGTCTCGCCCATCGAAGGCTCGCCCGCGTTCCGCGCCGGGCTCAAGACCAACGACCTGATCACCAAGATTGACGACACCGCCGTCAAGGGCCTGCCGCTCAACGAAGCCATCAAACGCATGCGTGGTGAGCCCAACACCAAGGTGCTGCTCACCATCCTGCGCAAGGACGAGGGCCGCACCTTCCCGGTCACCATCACCCGCGAAGAAATCAAGACGCAGTCGGTGCGCGGCAAGATGGTGGAGCCCGGTTACGCCTGGATCCGCCTGAGCCAGTTCCAGGAGCGCACGGTGGACGACTTCGTGCGCAAGGTTGAAGACATCTACAAACAGGATCCCGACCTCAAGGGCCTGGTGCTGGACCTGCGCAACGACCCCGGTGGTTTGCTGGACGCAGCCGTCGCTATTTCCGCCGCGTTCCTGCCGGAAAACGTGAAGGTGGTGTCCACCGACGGCCAGCTGGCCGAAAGCAAGTTCACCTACAACGCGTCCCCCGAGTTTTACCAGCGCCGCGGCGGCAGCGACCCGCTCAAACGCCTGCCCGCAGCCCTCAAGTCAGTGCCGCTGATCGTGCTGGTGAATGAAGGCTCGGCGTCCGCCAGCGAAATCGTGGCCGGTGCGCTGCAGGACCACAAACGCGCCACCATCATGGGTGCCCAGACCTTCGGCAAGGGCTCGGTGCAAACCGTGCGCCCGCTGGGGCCTGACACCGGGTTGAAGATCACCACCGCCCGTTACTACACACCGTCGGGCAAGTCGATCCAGGCCAAGGGCATCGTGCCCGACATCATGATTGACGAGACCGCCGAAGGCAGCCCATTCGCCTCGCTGCGCATGCGTGAAGCCGACCTCGAAAAGCACCTGAACAGTGGCCAGGGCGAAGAGAAAAAAGACGAAGCCCGCGAAAAAGCACGCGACGAAGCCCGCAAACGCCTTGAAGAAGAAGCCAAAAAACCACCAGTCGACCGCAAGTTGCCTGAGTTCGGCACCGACCAGGACTTCCAGCTTGCCCAGGCACTCAAGAAGCTCAAGGGCCAGCCCGTGCTGGTGAGCAAAACGGCGGTGGTTGAGGACAAGGAAAAGGCCGAAAAGGACAAGAAGGAAAACTAAGCATCTGCGCCCCATTCAACAGGGCCGCGAGATCTTGGTTGCCCCTGGAAGGAGGGGGTGGCGTGAGCGCAAGCGAAGCATGGGGACGCTCTGCATAACTCCTCGCGGCGTGTGATAGCGCGGCCTCGGGCGGTCTGCGGCGTTGCCTTT
>JAGOEY010000203.1 GCA_017997515.1 Burkholderiaceae bacterium
AGTTATGAAATGAAGGACGACTATTTCCGCGTCGCCGCCATGGTGGCCGACGGGTTGAAGCGTTTTGCCACCGGCACCTACGCCGTCTGGTACCCCATCATTCCCCGCCCCGAGGCGCACGACCTGCCGCGCAAACTCAAAACCATGGCCCAAAAAGCCGGCAAAAGTTTCCTGCACGCCACCCTGACCATCAAGTCCAGCAAACTGACCAAGGACGCCGAAGGTGAAACCGTGCGCCCCGGCCTGCCCGCCAGCGGCATGTTCCTGATCAACCCGCCCTACACGCTGCAACCGGCACTGAAAGTGGCACTACCCCAACTGGCAGCCCTGCTGGGCCAGGACCGCAACGCCACATTCACAGTCGAAGTCGGCTGACCACTCCCACGCAAAAAAGCCGCCTTGTGCACAACACAAGGCGGCTTTTTTAATGGGGAGTTAGTCCAGACGAAGAACCGCTCACCAAACAGCCCGATTCTCAGCAGCTAACTTCCAGCAAACACCGTGGATCTGGCTCCGCCAGTCCACTGGTGTTGCCCCCTGCAAGGGGGAAGGCGGAAGCGGAACGCAGTCCGCGCAGCCTGGGGGTGTTCAATCAAAACCGATGGCGAATGCCCGCACCGTAGCTGGTGCCGCTGCTGAAGGTGGTGATCTTGTCGTGCATGACGATGGCGTAGACGTCGGTGCGTTTGGAGAACGAATAGTCATAGCCCAGCGACACGGTGTCGCGCTTGGCGCCGCCCGTCACCTTGGTGTTGGCCCAGGCGGCCAGGAACTTGCCGCCGCCCATGGGCACGGACGCACCCAGGGTGGTGGTTTTGCCTGTCACACGGGTGGTTTTGACTTCGGCTTCACCGTAGGTCACAAAACCCTTCACCACACCGGCGTCGTAAGAGCCACCCAGCATCCAGTCGTCCTTGGTGGACGCCAGAGCGTTCACGACGGGGTTGGAGACTTCGGCGCGTTCGTAGAAGCCGGTCAGGGCCAGCGGGCCGCTGAAGTACAGGGCATTCACACCCACGTTTTTCTTGCCCGAGCTGCTGGTCGGTGTGGAGGACTGCTCGCCAAACTGGTACTGCAGGTTCACGGTCAGCCCACCCATGTTGGGGGTGGTGTACTTGATCTGGTTGCTCCAGCCGGTGTCTGCCGGGGTGGTCGCGCTCCAGCCCGTGCCGTTGAACAGCGGCACGTTGGCATGTAACACCAGGGGCGAGAAGGTGAACGAGTCACCGTAGGGGTTGAACAGGATGGATGGCAGGAAGTTGGGGGCCATGCCGCGCCCCAGCATCACCGCACCAAAACCGCCCGACAGGCTGACGTTGGCGTCGCGCGAGAACAGGGTGTCGCCCGTAAAACGCCCTTGCACACCGGTGTCGGCCTGGAAGAAGGAGGTGAGTGCGAAGTTGGCCTTCAGACCGCCGCCCAGATCCTCGGAGCCGGTCATGCCGAACCACGAGGTGGTCAAGCCGCCGCTGCCCACCGTGGCCTTGCGGGCCGCGTCGCCCGACATACGCATGGAGCCTGCGTAGGCGTCTACCAGGCCGGCGAGTTGAACCGAGCTTTGGGCATGGGCAAAACCGCCCAGGGACATGGCGGCGCAAAGGGCAATCAATTTCTTATTCATGGGAGTCCCGTGAGTTGGTGCTTGGATACGCGCCCAGAAGGCGCTGCATGCCACACAAAGTGGTGATCCAAATTAGCAAAACCCGTGCCCGTCCATGCACCGCCTGGGTGCAGATCGGGGAGAACCTGGCTCCTACTGCGCGCAGGCGGCAGGCTTTGACGTCGGCAAGGTCAGCACCACCTGTTTGATGCCCAGCCCCAGCATGCCCAGCACGTCGGCGGCCGCGCGGCTCAGGTCGATGATGCGGTTTTTGGCAAAGGGCCCGCGGTCGTTGATACGCACCAGCACCTGGCGGCCATTCACCATGCTGCGCACACATACCAAAGTGCCAAAAGGCAGTGTCCGGTGGGCCGCCGTCAGTGCGCCCATGTCAAAACGCTCGCCACTGGCGGTACGGCGTTTGTGGAACTGGATGCCGTACCAGGATGCGCCTCCGCGCCCAATTTCTTCCCCCACAGGGGCATCGAGTGCGGTCATCTGGGTCAGCTCGTCCGACGCGGGAAGCCCATCCTGCAGCCCCACCGCGTTCACGTCCGCGGCCATCTGGTCCAGCACCGGGTTGTCCACGCGGGGCGGCGCAGTCAGGCCCTGGGTGGCTGCGGGCAGTGGGCAGGCCAGCGCCACCAGCACCCACACACCTTGCATCAGCAGTCGGCGCAGCACTAACTTTCATGCGCTGACGCGCACCCCGAAACATGAAACAACGCGCGCGCCAAGCCAGAAATGCCGCGGAACTGGCTCCGCCAGACCGCTGGCATTGCCCCCTTGAGGGGGAGAGCGCCGAAGGCGATCCGGGGGTGTTCCACGCTAAATCCCCAGGCGTTTGCAGAGCTCCAGCGTCGCACTGCTCTGGTTCATGGTGTAGAAATGCAGGCCGGGCGCGCCCCCCGCACGCAGGCGCGCACACAGGTCGGTCACCACGTCCAGTCCAAAGGCTTTGATGGAGGCAGAGTCGTCGCCAAAACCCTGCAGCCGCAGGCGGATCCAGCGCGGGATTTCAGCGCCACAGGCGTCGCTGAAACGCATCAGCTGGGTCGAGCTGCCAATCGGCATGATGCCCGGCACGACAGGCACGGTCAGCCCCAGGCGCTGCGACTCGTCCACGAAGCGGAAGTAGGCGTCGGCGTTGTAGAAATACTGGGTGATGGCGGCATCGGCCCCGGCGCGTACCTTGGCGGCATAGGCCTGCAGGTCGGACTCTGCGCTGCGGGCCTGCGGGTGCACCTCGGGGTAGGCTGCCACTTCAATATGGAAGTCGTTCCCAGTCTCGGCGCGGATAAAGGCCACCAGGTCGCTCGCGTACTGGAACTCACCACCCGCGCCATACCCACTGGGCAGGTCACCGCGCAAGGCCACCAGGCGTTTGACGCCCATGGCCTTGAGCGTGGCAAGCTGGCCGCGCACGGTGTCGCGGGTCGCACCGATACACGAGAAGTGCGATGCGGCGCTGACGCCCTCCTCCAGTATCTCGCTGACCGTGCCAAAGGTGCCTTCTTGGGTCGAGCCACCTGCACCAAAAGTCACCGAGCAGAACTCGGGCTTGAGCGCGTACAGCGACTGGCGCACGGCGCGCAGCTTGACCGCCCCTTCAGGCGTCTTGGGCGGGAAGAACTCCACGCTGACAGGAAATTTTGCGGACATGGGTTTCAGCCCTTTCTAGCGTGCAAAAAGAATTCACGGTTGCCGTCGCCACCCTCAACCGGGCTGTCGAACCAGGCTTGCACTTTCAGGCCCAGCTCGTCACAGCAGTCGCGCAGGCGCTGCTCGACCACGCCATAAAACGCCTCTTCACGCACGATGCCGCCTTTGCCCACCTGGCCGGGCTGCAGTTCGAACTGTGGCTTGACCAGCACCAGCAAGTCGCCGTCGGCCGCCAGAAACGGCACCACGGCGGGCAACACCAGCGTGAGGGAGATGAAGGACAAATCGGCCACCACCACTGCAAATTCAAGGTCAAATTGGCCTTCAGCGACCGCCTCTTCTGCGCAAGCAGCTATCAAATCAGTAGCAACCAGCGCACGGGCGTTGACCTGCTCGATACACAGCACACGCTCGTCCTCGCGCATGCGCTGGTGCAACTGGCCCTGCCCCACGTCCACACCCACCACCCGCGCTGCACCGTGCTGCAGCAGGCAGTCGGTGAAGCCGCCGGTGGACTGGCCGACGTCGAGGCAGAGTTTGCCGGTGACGTCGAGCCCGGTAGTGCGCAACGCGCCCTCCAGCTTCAGGCCACCGCGCGACACGTAGCGTGCCTCGGCGTCGTTCAGCAGCTCCAGCGGCGCATCTTCCGGGATGTCGTCCTTGTTTTTGGCAACGGTACGCCAGACGTCGCCGTCCTGCCAGCGCAAAC
>JAGOEY010000202.1 GCA_017997515.1 Burkholderiaceae bacterium
CTACGGTTATGAAACCGTGCCACAAGTCGGTCTGAACGGCCGGCGTGGCTACCAGCCGCGCGGCAAGACGCTGGGCGGCTCCAGCTCCATCAACGCGATGCTTTATGTGCGCGGTAACCGCTGGGACTACGACCACTGGGCAGGTCTGGGCAATCCGGGCTGGAGTTATGACGATGTGCTGCCGCTGTTCAAACGCGCGGAACACAACGAGCAGTTTCAGGACGGCTTCCATGGCCAGGGTGGCCCGCTCAATGTCACCTACCCGCGCTTTGACAGCCCGCTGAGCCAGATGTTTCTGGACGCCGCCGCGCAAAACGGCATGGCACTCAACCCCGACTACAACGGCGCCCAACAAGATGGTGCATTTCTGTACCAGGTGACCCACAAAAACGGCGAGCGCTGCAGCGCCGCCAAGGGCTACCTCACGCCCCATCTGAACCGCCCCAACCTCAAGGTCATCACACGCGCAGTCACGGCGAAGATTGACGTGCAGAACCACCGGGCGACCGGCGTGCAGTTCTACCAGGGCAACCAGTTGCAGACCGTACGCGCACGCCGTGAAGTGGTGGTCTCTGCCGGTGCGTTTGGTTCACCGCAGTTACTGCAACTCTCCGGTATTGGTGCGGCGCAGGATCTGCAGAAACTCGGCATTGCCATCACCCACGACCTGCCCGGTGTCGGCCAGAACCTGCAAGACCATATCGACTACGTGCAAAGCTGGAGCGTGCCCAGCAACACCGCGTCGTTTGGCGTGTCGCTGCGCGGCACCGGCAAGGCCCTGGGTGCAATGTTGGAGTGGCGCAAGCAGCGCAGCGGCATGATCACCAGCGCCATCGCCTCAGCCGGCGCGTTTTTCAAATCCCATCCCGACGTCACCGTGCCCGACCTGCAACTGGTGTTTGTATTGGCCCAAGTGGATGACCACGCGCGCAAACAACACCTGGGCCACGGCATCTCTTGCCACGTGGACGTGCTGCGCCCCTACAGCCGCGGCACCGTGGGGCTGCAGAGCACCGACCCACGGGTTGCGCCCGTGATCGACCCGCGCTTTCTGTCAGACGACCGAGACGTGCAATTGCTGCTCAAGGGCGGGCGGGTTCAACAACGCCTCATCGAATCCAGCGCGTTTGCGCCCGTGCGCGGCAAGATGATGTACCCGGTGCACGCCGATGACGCCCGTGCCATGGAGCAGGACATCCGCAACCGCGCCGACACGCAGTACCACCCGGTGGGCACCTGCAAGATGGGCCCGGACAGTGACGCCATGGCGGTGGTCGATGCGCAGTTGCGCGTCAAGGGCATTGCGGGTCTGCGCGTGGCCGATGCATCCATCATGCCGACCCTCATCGGCGGCAACACCAATGCACCCAGCATCATGATTGGTGAAAAGGCCGCAGACCTGATTCGCGCCGCACACTAAAACTCAAAAAATTCTGAGGAGACACCATGCAAATCACCAAACTCCACGCCGCGCTACTCGCGGTACTGATCACGCTGACAGGCTGCAGCAAAAATACTGGCATCGGCGGCGCAGCGGGCGATGCTTCCGAGACCACGCTCAAGGCCAATGCCCTGTTTGCACAGGAACTCAAGCTGGACGACCAGCAGGACTTTGAGAACGCCAAGCGCGGCTTCATCGCCAAGCCCAGCGGCAAGATCACCACGGCGGACGGTACCGTGCTGAAAGACTTTGACGCCTACAACTTCCTGGACGGCAAACCTGCCGACACCGTCAACCCCAGCCTGTGGCGCCATGCCCAGCTCAACGCCAACTTCGGCCTGTTCAAGGTGTCCGAAGGTGTTTACCAGTTGCGCGGCTTTGACATTGCCAACATGACGCTGATCGAAGGCAAGAAAGGCTGGATCGTCGTCGACCCGCTGACCGCACGCGAAACCTCCAGCGCTGCGCTGGCGTTCGCGAACCAGCATCTGGGTAAAAAACCGGTGTCTGCAGTGATCATCACGCACGCACATGCGGATCACTTTGGCGGCGTGCTGGGCGTGGTCACACCCAAGGAAGTGGCCGACCGCACCGTCCCCGTGGTGGCCCCTGAAGGTTTCATGGAAGAAGCCACCAGCGAAAACATCATGGTGGGCACCGCCATGGCCCGCCGCTCGCTGTACCAGTTTGGCCGCGACCTGCCGCGCAATGCCAAGGGCAATGTGGACACCGGCCTGGGCAAGGATGTGGCCTACGGCACCATCGGCATCATCGTACCCACCGTGCTGGTCACCCAACCGGAACAGAAGATGGACATCGACGGCGTGGGCTTTGTGTTCTACAACGCCCCGGGTGCCGAATGCCCCGCCGAAATGACCTTCAGCATTCCCGCGAAACGGCTGTACGACGGCGCAGAAAACCTGAGCCAGCAAATGCACAACCTGCTGCCCGTGCGCGGCGCCAAGGTGCGCGACGCGCTGCGCTGGTCCAACTACATGGACCATGCGCTGGAGCAGGTGCGTGACGCCGACGTTTACATCGCCTCCCACAACTGGCCGGTCTGGGGCAACGCCAGCATCAAGAAACTCATCACCATGCACCGCGATGTGTACAAATACACGCACGACCAGACCGTGCGCCTGATCAATGCCGGCTACACCATCAAGGAAATTCCTGACATGGTGAAGCTGCCCAAGTCGCTCTCCGAATACTTCGGCGCGCGTGGTTACTACGGTGACCTGCGCCACAACGTGAAAGCGGTCTACCAGTTTTACCTGGGCGCCTACGACGGCAACCCGGCCAACCTGAACCCTCTGCCACCGCAGGAGTCCGCCAAGCGTTACCTGGAGCTGATCGGTGGCGCCGACAAGGCCGTAGCGGCGGCGCAAACGGCCTATGACAAGGGCGACTACCGCTGGGCTGCCGAGTTGCTGAACCACGCTGTATTTGGTGACCCCTCCAGCAAAGCCGCCAAGGAGCTGCTGGCCAGGACCTATGACCAGATGGGCTACGTGGCAGAAGCCGCGACCTGGCGAAACAGCTACCTCACAGCGGCGCTGGAGCTGCGCAATGGCCCCCCTGCCAAGGGCGCGTCCAAAGCCATGTTGATGGAAATGCTGCTGCAAACGCCTATCGAGCGTTTCCTGGAGGCCATGGCCGCAGGCCTGAATGGCCCGGATGCCGAGGGCAAGGACCTCAAGGTCAATCTGGTGCTGACTGATCTGAAGGAGTCGTACGTGTTGTGGATCGAGAACTCGGTGCTGCACTTCAAAAAGGCCTCTCCCGCAGACGATGCCAATGCCACACTGACGCTGACCCGTGACATCTTCGTCAAGATGATCGCCGGCACTGCAGGCGTGAAAGACACACTGCTGAGCGACGACCTGAAGATAGGCGGCAGCAAGATTGATCTGGTGCGCTTCTTTGGCCTGATCGACAAGGCACCGGGCACCTTTGCCATCGTGACCAAATAATCACGCTCGGGCGTGCGGGTCACGGGGCCCGCACGCTGTTCACGTTTTCCCTAGTTGCTCCGATGCATGGGTGGCTTCCCAATGCAGGCTGTTGCCCCATTTTCAGGGACCAGTAATTCACGGACACGCAATGCGCACTCTTTCGCTTCTCGACCTGGGCTTTTTCATCGCGGAAACCCAGGCCAGCCCCAAACATGTAGGGGGTTTGCTGATCTGCAAACGGCCACCCAAATCCAGCGCCAGCTTTGTCAAATCCCTGTTTGCGCATGGCAGCTGCACGGATGTGCCGCCTGCGCGCAAGTAAGTCCGCAGCCAAGCTACCCTGACAAGGCCCGAACTGGCTACGGTTCGGGCCTTGTGCTTTGCGTACCCAAACAATCGCCGCAGAATACTGTGCATTTGTACAGTATTCATGCCAATCACTGCAAAACCCAAGCTCTACAACCCACGCCACCCCGAACGCACGCTGCTGTACCAAACGGTAGCCGAGCACTACGAGACCTGGCTAGAGTTGGCCAGCGCGGGTCAGTTCGACGGCCAGGGCGACCACCACACCC
>JAGOEY010000030.1:0-1157 GCA_017997515.1 Burkholderiaceae bacterium
GATGCCCAGACCGCGCTGGGCCAATGGCTGCTGCACGGCCATGGCCTGCCGCGTGACCACCAGCAGGCTTTTGTATGGTTCAACCAAGCGGCCGAACAAGGGCATGCCCACGGCATGAACATGGCGGGGCGCTGCCTGGCCAATGGCTGGGGCACGCCGGTGGACCTGGTGGCCGCGGTGCGCTGGTACCGGCTGGCGGCCCACAAGGACCTGGACCTGGGCATGTACAACTATGCCAACCAGCTAGCGTCCGGAAAAGGCGTTCAACAGGATCATCGGGCTGCACTAGGCTGGTACCGGCTGGCTGCAGACATGGGCCACGCCAAGTCCATGACCAAGATGGGCCGCTACTACGAAGATGGCCTGGTGGTGCCGCGGGACATGGACGCTGCCTTCCTGTGTTACCAGGACGGCGCGCAGGGCGGCGACTTTCGGGGCCAGTTCAACCTGGCCGGTATGCTGGCCGCACAGGGCAACATGGCAGAGGCCTTGCAGTGGCTGCGCAAGGTGCCCCTCACCGCCACACCCGGCTTCAAGGCAGAAGCAGGCCGCACACTGCTGGAGTCGCCTTACCCCGAATTCCGGCGTATCGGGCAGCAGATGCTGAGCGCTGTGGCCGCTGCGGGTTGAGAGGCTGGGACGTGATCGTCCGGCAGCGCTGGTGATTGTTGCATTTTCAACAATTCATCATTTCTTTCAGTCGTCTTTATTGTGGAAGAGTGAACACCTAAAGTTCACTCCATCGACGGGCAACGTGCACAACACACCCACCGACGGAAGCGAACCAGGCGTCCATAAGAGCCCGGCCCGCACACATATCGACCCTGTTACGGAAAGAAATTACCATGTCTATCAAGCCACTTATTGCCGCTGCTGCCATTGCCCTGGTGGGTGTATCTGCCTTCGCCGCCGAACCCACCAGCGGCCTGACCCGTGCGGATGTTCAGGCCGAACTGGTGCGCGCACGCGCCGCTGGTGAAACAAACTACTTCAGCGAAAGTTACGGCTACACCCTGCAGACACCTGCCCAGGCGCAATACGCAGCCAACCAGGCCCAGGCACAACAAACAGCAGCGCGCACCCGTGCGGCTGACCAGACGGCACAGGCCGCTGGCACCAAGGCATCTGCCACAAAAGCTGAATAACGCCACTGCAGC
>JAGOEY010000030.1:1257-9092 GCA_017997515.1 Burkholderiaceae bacterium
ACCCGCACCAGGCTTCCGTCACGCAGTGCGTCCGCTGCCACAAAGGATGGCAAGCCGACAATGCCCATTCCTGCGAGTGCGGCGGCCCGCAGCGTGTCGCTGTGGGTGGAGCCCAGGCCTGGACGCTGGGGCGACAGGCGCACCGTTTCACCCTCCACCACGCCCTCATGTGGCATCCGCCGGTAGAAGGTAATTTCGCGCATGCGCGGCGACAACAACGCATCGTGTTGGGCCAATTCATTGGGATGTTTCGGGTAGCCCTTGCGCGCCAGATACTGCGGAGAGGCGCACACCACCACCTCACACAGCGCCAGTCGCCGCACCACGAATTCGCCCGCGGGTGGGTCATTGCGCAATGTCAGCAGGCTGATGTCATGGTTCTCGTCCAAGGTTTCGCCAATGCCTATCGCCGTGATCTCCAGCGTGATACGAGGGTGTTGCACCCGAAATTCTGACAACAGCTGCGCGAGCTGGTGCACCGCAAACGAGGGCGGGCACAACACCCGCAGATGGCCGCTGGGTTCGGACGTGGACGCGCTGGCCAGGGCATCGGCCTCGTCAATTTCCGCCAGAATCTGCCGCACCCGCTCCAGGTACAGCTCACCGGTCTCCGTCAGCACCAGCCGCCGGGTGGTGCGGTTGATCAGCCGGGCTCCCAGATGGCTCTCCAGATCGGCCACCAGCCGGGTCACGATGGCAGGTGACAGGTCCAGCTCACGGGCCGCCCCGGCAAAGCTGCCTTCTTCGATGACACGCGCAAATACGCGCATGGAGTGGAGGCGGTCCATCGGCTGCGTCAGTTGCCAAATAACGCAAAGGCTGCGTCCACCCGGTCGCGGTAGGCGCGTTTGGCACTGGCGTCGATGAAGCTGGCTTCAAAACTGTTGCAGGCCAGCGTGTAGGCATGCTGCGCCGTCATCTGGGTGGCGGCAAAGGTTTGCAGAAAATTCTCGTTCATGTAGCCGCCAAAGTAGGCCGGATCGTCGGAGTTGACCGTGGCCACCAGGCCCGCATCCAGCAAAGCGGCCAGGTTGTGGTCACGCAGATCGGGGAAGACACACAACTTCTGGTTCGACAGCGGGCACACCGTCAGCGGAATCCGGTCCTGCGCCAGGCGCTGCATCAACGCGGCGTCGTGGACGGCCTGCACCCCGTGATCGATACGTTCCGCCTTCAGCACATCCAGCGCCGCCCAGATATAGGCCGGCGGCCCCTCTTCCCCCGCATGGGCCACCACATGCAGCCCCAGCGCACGGCAGCGTGCGAACACCTGGGCAAACTTCTCGGGTGGGTGGCCCAACTCGCTGGAGTCCAGCCCCACACCCACCAATTTGTCACGGAACGGCAATGCCTGCTCCAGCGTCTCGAACGCAGCCTCCTCACTCAGATGCCGCAGGAAACACAGGATCAGCGACGCACTGATGCCAAACCGGCCTTGTGTATCCACACACGCACGGTGTAAGCCATTCACCACCGTGGCCATGTCCACGCCCCGCGCCGTGTGGGTCTGCGGGTCAAAAAACAACTCGGCATGCACCACGTTGTCGGCAGCCGCCCGTGCGAAATAGGCCTCGGCCATGTCGTAAAAGTCCTGCTCTGTCAGCAGCACACTGGCACCCGCGTAATAAATGTCCAGAAAACTCTGCAGGTTGGTGAACGCATAGGCGCTCCTCAAGTCCTCGACACTTGCATACGGAATCTGCACCCGGTTGCGCTGCGCCAGCGCAAAAATCAGCTCCGGCTCCAGCGACCCTTCGATGTGGATATGCAGCTCGGCCTTGGGCATGGCGCGCAAAAGATCAGGCAAGCGCTCAGGCGCAACAGGTCGAATATTCATCGTGACAACTCCATAGAAAAAGGGCCGCCCAGCGACCCTTTCAAAAACACAGCCCGCTTGCACCACTATGCACCATCGGTGCAAAGCGCGAAGCGCAAGCACCACTTCAAGCACATACCGCGGAACCGGCTTTGCCGGGCCGCAGGTATGGCCCCCTGCAAGGGGGAAGGAGTAGCGACACGCAGTGCGCGAAGCCTGGGGGTGTACTTACTTGCTTCCGGGGACCTTGCCTTCCACGCCCTTGACGTAGAAGTTCACACCGCCCAGGAATTTGTCGTCTGCCACAGCGTCCTTGGCCAGGATTTCCTTGCCGGTGTTGTCCACCAACGGGCCTTTCCAGATGGAGAAGCTGCCGTCGGCCAGGCCCTTCTTGACATCAGCGACCTTGGTCTTGATGTCGGCAGGCACGTCGTCGGCGATGGACACGATATCGATCGCGCCTTCCTTCACACCCCACCAGCTGGCGCCGGTCGTCCATTTGCCTTCAATGGCTTCGGTCACGGCCTTGGTGTAGTACGGGCCCCAGTTGATCACGGCGGAGGCCAGGTGGGCCTTGGGGCCGTAGGCGGTCATGTCGGAATCCCAACCGAAGGCGCGCTTGCCCTTGTCCTGTGCGGTCTTCAGCACGGCGGGGGAGTCGGTGTTCTGGAACAACACGTCAGCACCACCGTTGATCAGCGCGGTAGCGGCTTCGGTTTCCTTCGGGGGGCTGAACCATTCGTTGACCCACACCACCTTGGTCTTGACCTTGGGATTCACGCTTTGGGCACCCATGGTGAAGCTGTTGATGTTGCGGATCACTTCAGGGATGGGCACCGAACCGACCACACCCAGGGTGTTGGACTTGGTCATGGCACCGGCGATCACGCCGGCCATGTAGGCACCTTCGTAGGTGCGGCTGTCGTAGGTGCGCAGGTTTTCGGCGGTCTTGTAGCCGGTGGCGTGTTCGAACTTGATGTCCTTGTGGTCGGCGGCAACCTTGAGCATCGACTCCATGTAGCCAAAGGTGGTGCCGAAAATCAGCTTGTTGCCCTGGCCGGCCAGGTCACGGAACACACGCTCCGCATCAGCGGACTCGGGAACACTTTCCACAAAGCTGGTGACAACCTTGTCGCCCAGGGCTTTTTCCATTTCCTTGCGGCCGTTGTCGTGGGCGAAAGTCCAGCCACCGTCACCCACGGGGCCGACATAGGCAAACGCAACCTTCAGGGGCTCGGGCTTGGCAGGCTCGGGTGCTGCCACAGGTGCGGGCGCAGCAGCAGGCGCTGGCTCCTCTTTCTTGCCACAACCCACCAGGGCGGCAGCGGCCACAGCGGACAGGGCGGCCACTTTGAGCAGGGAGCGTTTGTTCAGGTCAGTCATCTCGGAAGTCCTTATTTAGCAGGTTGCGACAGGGTTTAAGAATAGATTATGGGCTTGAAAATTTGCTGGATAGCCAGATCAAGACCCTGGGTAAAAAGGCTTGCCAATCGAGGCGGGCATATTGACGCGGATCCAGGCGGGGTTGCGTGAGATCAGGGCCAGCACCACGATGGTCGCGAGGTACGGCAACATACTCAGGAACTGGCTCGGCACATCCACCCCCACACCTTGCAAGTGGAACTGCAGCATCGTCACACCACCAAACAGGTAAGCACCAAGCAACACCCGTGCCGGGCGCCAGGTGGCAAACGTCGTCAGGGCCAATGCGATCCAGCCGCGCCCGGCCACCATACCTTCTACCCACAACGGTGTGTAGACGATGGAAATATAGGCACCGGCAATGCCACACAAGGCCCCACCGGCCACCACAGCGGCCAGGCGGATACGGCGCACCGGGTAACCCAGCGCATGGGCAGATTCAGGCGACTCCCCCACCGAGCGCAGTACCAGGCCCGCGCGGGTGCGGTACAGGAACCAGATCAGCGCACCCGCGAACAGGATGGTCAGGTACACCGCCGGATGGTGGCGGAACAAGGCAGGGCCCACCAGCGGAATGTCGCCCAGCAGTGGAATGGAAAACTGGGGCCGTTCGGGCAGCTTGGCCTGCACGTACGAGATGCCGCTGAAGGCCGAGAAACCAACACCAAACAGGCTCAGCGCCAAACCGGTGGCGTACTGGTTGGTGTTGAGCCAGATCACCAGCACCCCAAAAATGGCGGCCAACAAGGCCCCGGCACCCGCACCTGCCGCAAACCCCATCCAGTTGTTGCCGGTGTGGACCACCGTTGCAAACCCGGCAATCGCGGCGCACAGCATCATGCCTTCCGCCCCCAGATTCACGATGCCGGCTTTTTCGTTGATCAGCAGGCCCAGGGCCGCGATGGCCAGCACGGTGCCCGCGTTCAGCGTGGCAGCCAATAACAGTGCATAGGATTCCATCAGCGGGCTCCGTTCTTCTTGAAACCGGTGAAACGCACCCGGTAAGCGATCAAGGTGTCGCAGGCCAGCAGCGTGAACAGCAGCAGGCCCTGGAACACCCCCGTGAGGGACTTGGGCAAGCCCAGCCGCGACTGGGCCAGCTCACCACCGATATAAAACATACTCATCAGGATGGCAGAGAACACCATGCCCACCGGGTGCAGCCGCCCGACAAACGCCACGATGATGGCCGCAAAACCATACCCTGCAGGCACATACGGCGTGAGTTGGCCGATGGGCCCGGCCACTTCGAGCGCACCGGCCAAACCGGCCGCTCCACCCGACACCAACAAGGCCACCCACAGTGCCTTGCGCGACGAAAACCCCGCGTACCGCGCCGCCGCCGGGGCCAGCCCGCCCACCTGCTGGGCAAATCCGGCGCGGGTGCGAAACAGGAAGATCCACAACGCGGCCGAGCCCGCCAGTGCAATCAGCAGCCCCACACTCATGCGGGACCCCGTCATCAACCGGGGGATCTGCGTGATCTTTTCGAAGGTGCGGGTTTGCGGAAAGTTGTAACCCGCCGGGTCTTTCCAGGGGCCAAACACCAGGTAGTTCAGCACCAGAATCGCCACATACACCAGCATCAGGCTTACCAAAATTTCGCTGGCGTTGAACTTGTCGCGCAGTAACGCAGTGATGCCCGCCCACACCATGCCGCCCAGCACACCGGCCAGCAAAATGGCCGGGATGATCCAGATACCGGTGTTTTTGTCGGCCATCAGCGCCATACCACCGGCCGTCACAGCCCCCATCACAAACTGGCCTTCGGCGCCGATGTTCCAGACATTGGAGCGGAAACACACGGCCAGCCCCAACGCAATGATCAGCAGTGGTGTGGCCTTGACCATCAGCTCGCCCAGCGCATACGGTGTGCGTACCGGCTCCCAGAAGAACACCAGCAAGGCCTTGACCGGGTCTTTGCCCAGTGCCATAAAAAGTATGACGCCCAGCAGCACGGTCACGGCCAGTGCCAGCAGCGGGGAGCCGTAACTCCACATTTTGGACGCCTGCGGGCGAGGTTCGAGCTTAAGCATGGGTGGCCTCCTCCATCGCATGCAGGTGTTGCTGCACGTCTTCGTGCCACAGCCCACTCATCCACTCCCCAATCTGCGGCACGGTGGCCTGGGCGCGGTCCACAGAGGGCGACAAGCGCCCTTTGGCGATCACATGTAAACGGTCACAAATTTCAAACAATTCGTCCAACTCCTCACTCACCACCAGCACCGCACAACCCGCGTCACGTAACGCCAAAATCTCGCCCCGGATCTGCGCCGCCGCACCCACGTCCACACCCCAGGTGGGCTGCGAGACGATCAAGAGTTTGGGTTTGGCATCAATCTCCCGGCCTACGATGAACTTCTGCAGGTTGCCGCCCGACAGCGACCGTGCTGGCGCATGGGGGCCACCCGTCTTCACGTTAAAACGCTGGATGATGCTTTCGGCCTGGCGCTGCAAAGCCCCCACCTTGATCCAGCCGCTGCGGCCAATGGCGTCGGTGCGGGTCAGCATCAGGTTGTGGGCCAGGCCCATGGCGGGCACGGCCCCCCGGCCCAGCCGTTCTTCGGGCACAAAATTCACGCCCAGCTTGCGCCGTTGGCCGGGGCCCATACGGCCGGCGTCCTGGCCGTGGATCTGCACCATGGCGGGTGCGGCACGGGTGTCTTCACCCGACAGCGCATACAGCAGCTCGCGTTGGCCATTACCCGACACACCGGCAATACCCACCACCTCACCCGCACGCACGCTGAGCGAAATGTCTTCGAGGTTCATGCCGAACTGGTCGTCGCGCGGGAGTGAGAGTTTGTTGACCTGCAGCACGGTGCCACCGGTTTGCACGGCGCGGTGCTGCAGCGCTGGCGGCTCGGCACCAATCATCAGGCGCGACAGCGACGCGTTGCTTTCTTCACGCGGGTCACACACCCCTGTGACCTTGCCGCCGCGCAGCACGGTGCAGGCGTTACACAACTCACGGATCTCGTGCAGCTTGTGGCTGATGTAGAGAATGCTGCAGCCCTCGGACGCCAGCTTCTTGAGCACCACAAACAGCTTTTCAACCGCCTGCGGTGTCAGCACCGAGGTGGGCTCGTCGAGGATCAGCAGCTTCGGGCTGGTGAGCAGCGAGCGGATGATCTCAACCCGCTGCATCTCACCTACGCTGAGTGTGTGCACCGGGCGTGTCGGGTCGATGTCGAGCCCGTATTCCGCCGCCTTGGCCGTGATGCGCTGCGACACGTCGGGCAGCGTCAGGCTTTTGTCCAGGCCCAGCCAGACGTTCTCGGCCACCGTCAGGGTGTCGAACAGGCTGAAATGCTGGAACACCATGCTGATACCCAAGGCACGCGCCTCTTGCGGGTTGCGCACGTTGACGACCTGCCCGTTGAAGCTGACCGTGCCTTCGTCGGGTTTGACCGCGCCGTAGATGATCTTCATCAGCGTCGATTTGCCCGCGCCGTTTTCGCCCAGCACGGCATGGGTTTCACCCGGCTGCACGGTGAGCGACACGTTGCTGTTGGCGACCACCGCCGGGTACCGCTTGGTGATGCCAGCCAGCACCAGCCGCGGCGTGGAGGCTGGCGCGGCAGAGGGGGTTTGAACGGACATGGGGGCTTTCTTTTTAAGAGAAATCGGGCTCTAGCGCACTATGGACGGGCGCAAGCAGCTATTTATTTTGTAGCGAAGCCGCCACCGACTTGACCCGCTCGCGCAACCACACCGCAGCGGCCGAGGTGTGTGAACGTTCATGCCACAGCTGGTAGTACATCAGGCGCGGAAACACCACAGGGCACGGCAAAACCTTGACGGGGTAACTGTCCACAAAGCGCTCGCAGTACTGCCGCCCGGTGGTCAGCACCAGCAAGCTTGATGCCACCATTGCCGGGATCAGCCCGAAGAACCCGCAGCGTGCGGTGATGTTGCGCTGCAGGCCCAGGCTCTGCAGGTGGTCGTCGATGACACCTTTGGCACCGGGGTGCAGCGGGGTCGGCGCGATGTGTTCGGCCTCCAGCCAGGCGGCCTGGTCCCAGCCGCGCCGCACGGCCGGGTGGTCGCGGTTGACCAGGCACACCACCTCGTCCCCCAGCAGGCGGCCCATGTGTAAATCGTCCGGGGCTTTTTGCCAGTTGCCAATCACCACATCCACGTCCCCTTGCGCCAGATGCGCGTGGTAATACGCGTCGGCCGACAGCGGGCTGATCTCGACCTGGCACAGCGGGGCCTGGGCCTTGATCTGCGCCACCAGCTGCGGCAGGAACAGCGGGTCGAGGTAGTCGCTTGCGGCGATACGGAAGGTGTTGCGTGCGGTTTGCGGATCGAACCCCCGCGCGTCAGTGAACAGGACCTCGGCCGCACGCAGGATACGTGCGCTGGGCTCCAGCATGCGCAGGCCGCCTTCGGTCGGTGTCATGCCCGAGCCGGAGCGCACCAGCAGTGGGTCATCCGCCAAGTCGCGCAGACGCTTGAGCGCAGCCGACACCGCAGGCTGGTACATGCCCAGACGGACGGCGGCCCTCGATACGCTGCGTTCAGTGAGCACGGTGTGCAAGACCCTTATGAGATGGAGGTCTATCTTGTCGAAAAGGGCTTGGTCTCTCATGGC
>JAGOEY010000030.1:9192-12786 GCA_017997515.1 Burkholderiaceae bacterium
CAGGCTGGCGGCGCAGTCGGCCAGGCGCTCGCGGATCTGGCGGGCCGCGTCCTGGGCGGCCTTGCCATTCAGGTCGGCCCCGGTCGATGCCGCCGTGGCCGAGGTGTTGGCAATCTTCTGGGTGTCGGTGGCGGTCACCCGCACGCGCTCAAACCCCACACCGAGTTCATGCGCCACCACCTGGGCCACCTTGGTGTTGAGCCCTTGCCCCATCTCGGTGCCGCCGTGGTTCACCAGAATGGAGCCATCGGTGTACACATGCACCAGCGCCCCGGCCTGGTTGAAGTGTTTGACGTTGAACGAGATGCCAAACTTGAGGGGTGCCAGTGCCAGCCCGCGTTTCAGCACCGGGCTGGTGGTGTTGAACGCAGCAATGGCTGCCCGCCGCGCCTGGTAGTCGCTGGACACCTCCAGCTGCGCCACCAGTTCGTGGACGATGTTGTCGGTCACCACCTGCCCGTAGGGTGTGACGTTCTGCTCGGTCTTGCCGTAAAAATTGACCCGCCGCACCTCCAGCGGGTCACGCCCCAGGTCGCGGGCAATCGTGTCGAGGATGTTCTCGATGGCAATGGCACCTTGCGGCCCACCAAAACCCCGGAACGCGGTGTTGCTCTGGGTGTTGGTCTTGCCGCAGTAGCCGTGCATGGACACATCGGGCAGCCAGTAGGCGTTGTCGAAATGGCACAACGCGCGGGTCATCACCGGGCCCGACAGGTCGGCCGAATGCCCGGCCCGCGACACCATGGAGATCTCGGCCCCGAGCACCCGGCCCTCGTCGTCGTAGCCCACTTCGTAGTCGTACCAAAAGCAGTGCCGCCGCCCGGTGATGAGAAAATCGTCGTCGCGGTCCAGCCGCAGCTTGACCGGGCGTTTCAGCCGCTGCGCCGCCACGGCGGCCACACACGCAAAAATGGCGGACTGCGATTCCTTGCCGCCAAAACCACCACCCATACGGCGGCATTCGACCTGCACATCGTGGGAATGTAAACCCAGCGCGTGGGCGACCAGGTGCTGCATCTCACTCGGGTGCTGGGTCGAGCAGTACACATGGATGCCGCCCTCCTTGGGGATGGCGTAGCTGATCTGCCCTTCCAGGTAAAACTGCTCTTGCCCACCCACCTCCAGCGTGTCCTTCAAGCGCCGTGGTGCACGGGCAATGGCGGCCTGCGCACCTCCGGCATTGGTGGTGCGTGCCAAGTGCATGGGCGGGATGACGTACTGGCCTTTGGTATGGGCGTCCTGCGGCGTCAGCACTGGCGGCAGGCTGTCGATGCTGAGCACGTCCTTGGCGCGTGCGGCCACACGGCGGGCCTGGTCGCGGGTCTGGGCGATGACGGCAAACACCGGCTGGCCCAGGTAACGGATCTCTCCGTCGCACAGGATCGGGTCGTCATGGACGATGGAGCCGCAGTCGTTGGGCCCGGGAATGTCAGCCGCCGACAGCACCGCGACCACGCCGGGCAAGGCCCGCAGTGTGTCCAGCGCCATGGAAGTCAGCCGCCCGCGCGCCACGGGCGACAGGCCCAGCGCGCAGTGCAGCGTGCCCGCCAGCTCCGGGATGTCGTCGATGTAGGTGGCCTCACCCGCCACATGCAGGTGGGCCGACTCATGGGCGCGGCTGATGCCCACGCGTGCGCCACTGTGTTGGGCACGCGCCTCGGCGGGCAGGTCGATACGCGCCGCCGTGTTCTGCTGGTAGTCGGCGAAGGGCTGCGCGGTGTGCAGCAGGCCGGTGTCGATACGTTGGTTCATGTCAGGCTCCTTGCGTTGCGCCGTGGGGCATCACGCTCCATACGCTGGTGGCCTCGGGGGGCAATGCGCCATCGCTGCGGGTCTCCAGCCACAGACGCTGCAGCAGGTTCTGCGCCACCTGCAGGCGGTAGCCCGCCGATGCACGCATGTCCGACAGGGGAGTGAAGTCGTGTGCCAGTGCCTGCTGGGCGGCCTGCACGCTGGCCTGTGTCCAAGGCTGGCCCCGCAACGCAGCCTCGGCCTGTGCGGCACGGCGCACGGTAGCGGCCATGCCGCCAAAAGCCAGGCGCACATCGCGCACCACACCGTCCTGCACGTCGATGGAAAAGCCCGCACACAGGGCCGATATGTCGCAGTCAAACCGTTTGCTGATTTTGTAGGCGCGCACCTGGCGGGTGGTGGACGTGTCCAGCGGCACCCGCAGCGCCTGCACAAACTCGCCGGGCTCTAGCTGGTTCTTCATGTAGTCGAGGTAGAAGTCGGCCAGCGGCATGCTACGCACGCGGCTGCCCAGGCGCAGCTCGATCTGCGCGTCCAGCGCCATCAGCACCGGGGGCGCATCCCCAATCGGTGAACCATTGGCCACGTTGCCACCCATGGTGCCTGCGTGGCGGATGGGGGGCGACGCGAACCGCAGCCACACGTCGGTCAGGTGGGGCCAGCGATGGGCCAGCGCACGCCACGCATCTTCCAGCGAGGCACCGGCGCCAATGGAGAGCGCGTCGCCACGCTCCTCCACCGCCTTCATGTCGGCCACGTTGCCGACATAAATGATGTCGCCCAGTGCGCGGAACTGTTTGTTCACCCACAGCCCCACGTCGGTGGAGCCGGCCACCAGCCGCGCCTGCGGCTTCTGCACACGCAGGCTGGCCAGTGCGTCGAGGGTGGTGGGTGCATGGAACTGGTCACCCTCTGCCGCGCCATGGGCTGCGTAACTGAAAGTGGGCGTGTGGGCGGCGGCTTGCTGGTCACGCAGCGCTTGCAGGGCACGCACGGCGGGCTGGGTGTCCACCTGCGTGGCGGGCAGGTCGAACATGCGCTGGCCCGCGTCCAAGATGGGCCGGTAACCAGTGCAACGGCACAGGTTGCCCGACAGGTCATCGGCCAGTTGCTGGCGGCTGGGCCGGGTGCCGCAGGCCTGGTGGTGTTCGTAGGTGGACCACAGCGACATCACAAAACCCGGCGTACAAAAGCCGCACTGCGAGCCGTGGCACTCGACCATCGCCTGCTGCACCGGGTGCAGTGTCCGGCTGGCTGTCTGGTCCTTCAGGTCTTCCACCGTGAACAAGGCCTTGCCGTTCAAGGTGGGCAGAAACTGGATACAGGCGTTGACCGTCTGCAGGCGCAAACCGCCCACGGTGGTCGTGGCATCCACCGGGACGCTGGTGGTGTCGGCCAGTTCGCCGATCACCACGGTGCATGCACCACAGTCGCCCTCGTTGCACCCCTCTTTGGTGCCTGTGCAGCGCGCGTCTTCACGCAGCCAGTCGAGCACGGAGCGCGTGGTGTCGGCGCCTGTCACTTCCACGGTCTGGCCGCGGTGGAAAAAACGGATGGGCTGGGTGCTGTTATTCATCGGAGGCCGTTGGGCGTTTATCGTTATCACAGTGAGGGACACAACAACATTAGTGGGTCATCGAACATCTGGCATACGGGCATGCCCATAGTGTCTATAAATGGCCCCAAACGAGGGTAAATGGGGAGGCCGAACGACCTACGCACTTTGCGCGCCAGGGGCATCATTTTTATGATCATTTTGGCCTCCAGCTCTTACTGTTCATACGCAAGCAGCTACAAAATCAATAGCGCACGAAAATCATTGACGTTGGTGTGTGTGGGGCC
>JAGOEY010000031.1 GCA_017997515.1 Burkholderiaceae bacterium
GTCACGCACACCGTCCAGCACTGCGGGCACGGTCGAGAAATCAGCCCCCGGTTTGCCGTCGTCCAGCACTTCGGCGGGGCGGGTAAAGGCTGCGGCCTCGGTGGCGGGGTTGAGTGTGGGGTCGGCAAACAGTTTGTCGGCCAGCGGCTCGATGCCGAACTCGCGGGCAATCTGGCCCTTGGTGCGGCGTTTTTGCTTAAACGGCAGGTAGATGTCTTCCAGCTCTTGTTTGGTCGGTGCGCTGGCAATGGCGATACGCAGCGCATCGGTGAGTTTGCCCTGCTCGTCAATGGCCTTAAAAACCGCCTCGCGCCGGTCTTCCAGCTCGCGCAGGTACGACAAGCGCGCCTCCAGCTCGCGCAGCTGGATGTCGTCCAGCCCGTTGGTCACTTCCTTGCGGTAACGGGCGATAAAAGGCACGGTGGCCCCACCGTCGAGCAACTCCACCGCAGCAGTGACCTGCTGCTCGGTCACTTTGATTTCAGAGGCGATCTGGCGAATGATTTTCTGCATGTCCGGGGGCTGAACTGGGTGAAAGCGGGCGAGTGTGCCATAGCGAAGGCGCTACCCGCGCTGGAAAACCTGGAAGGACGGCGTGGTGCTGCACCGGGTTCGCCAATCGCTGGCCTGGCGCGCGGTGCGGCGGCTCAAAGCCGGTACCAAACGCACTGTTCGGCGCTGGAGGTCTGGCAGGCGGCTGCGCAGTTAACGCATTTGCTACTTTATTTATAGCTGATAGCGCAATAGCAGCGGGCGCTGGAGGCTATTTTATGCCTTAAAATGGACCATTTCGCCATCTACCGCCCCAATGGCCCAGCCCTTTCTCACCGCCGCGTTTTACCGTTTTGTCACGCTGGACGACACCCCTGCCCTGCGCACCAACCTGCTGGCCCAGTGCGCCACGCACCAGGTCAAGGGCAACGTGCTGCTGGCGACCGAAGGTATCAACGGCACCATCGCAGGCCCGGTGGACGGTGTGCGTGCGGTGCTGGCCTGGCTGAAGCACGACCCGCGTCTGGCGGCGCTGCAGCACAAAGAAGCATTGGGCACACGCGACCCGTTCTACCGCATGAAGGTCAGCCTGAAGCGCGAGATCGTCACCCTGGGTGTGCCCGACGTACAACCCGCCAAAAACGCCGGCACCTATGTGTCGCCCGATGAGTGGAACCAGCTGATCCGCCAGCCCGACGTGGTGGTGGTGGACACGCGCAACGACTACGAGGTGGCAATTGGCACTTTTCAGGGGGCCATCGACCCAGGCACCCGCAGCTTCAGCGAACTGCCGCAGTGGGTGGAACACAACCAGACGCTGCTGCGCGGCAAGGCCAAGGTGGCCATGTTCTGCACCGGGGGTATCCGCTGCGAAAAGTCCACCGCCTACCTGCGCCACTTGGGGTATGACGAGGTCTACCATCTGGACGGCGGCATCCTCAAATACCTCGAAACCGTGCCTGCAGACGAGAGCCTGTGGCAAGGCGAATGTTTTGTGTTCGACGAACGGGTGGCCGTGGGCCACGGCCTGCAGCCCGGCCATTACGCGCTGTGCCGCTCGTGCCGCCTGCCGCTGAGCGCCGAAGACCAGGCATCCCCGCTGTTTGTCGCAGGGGTCAGCTGCCCGCATTGCCATGGCAACACCACAGACACCCAAAAACAGGCCTACGCCGAACGCCAACGCCAGATGGAGCTTGCCGCCGAGCGCGACCAGACCCACGTGGGACAGCGACTGTCGACACCGGGCCACGAGTGTTGAGCGCCCTGCCCGTTCTGTATTCGTTCCGCCGCTGCCCCTACGCCATGCGGGCGCGTATGGCGCTGTGGGCCAGTGGCCAGACCTGTGAATTACGCGAGGTGGTGCTGCGCGACAAACCGGCGGAGCTGCTGGCCGCGTCACCCAAAGGCACGGTGCCGGTGTTGGTGCTGGCTGACGGCACGGTGATTGAGCAGAGCCTGGACATCATGCGCTGGGCCTTGGGGCGCAATGACCCGATGCGCTGGCTGGAGCCGGGGCTGGATGCGATGCTGGCGCTGGTGGCTGAGTGCGACGGTGATTTCAAACACCATCTGGATCGCACCAAATATCCACAGCGGTATGCCGATGCAGACATGCCTACACACCGGGCTCAAGCGGGTGAATTTGTGTCCCGGCTGGAAGCGCGGCTGCAAGTGTCTCGCTGTCTTTTTGCCGACCACCCTGCCCTGGCCGATTTTGCGATTGCACCCTTTGTGCGGCAGTACGCGCAGGTGGATGCGGCGTGGTTTGCTGCGCAGCCATGGCCGCGTATGCAGACATGGCTGGCAGAGTTGCAGGCCAGCGCGGTCTGGAGCCGGGTGATGGACAAATACCCGCAGTGGGTGGCGGGTGCACCGTCGGTGCTTTTCCCGCCAGCGTGAGGCTTACGCCGCCCGCAGCTGCGCCCGCAGCGCTTCCCCAATCTCCGGCCGCGCCAGGAACGGGTCTGCCGGGTTGGTCACAGACACAATGTTCTCCATCCGGCTCTGCACATTCCCCAGCGCCTTGGGGTGGCTGAACACGTAGAACTGGTTGGCGCTGATGGCGTCGAACACGCGGTGGGCGATTTCGCCTGCGGTGATCTTGCCGCTGCTCACCGCCTTGTTGCTCATGGCCTGGCCGATGAGCTGGCTTTTGGTCAGCTGCGCAGCCTGGGGTGCATCCTGGCGGTTGCGCTCGCTGCTGGTGATGCCGGTGGGCACAAAGTACGGGCACAACAGGCTGGCACCGATCTGGTCGGTCACCAGATTCAGGTCGTGGTACAGGGTTTCGGTCAGGCTCACCACGGCTGCCTTGGCGGCGTTGTAGATGCCCATGTTGGGGGCGGTCAGCAGCCCGGCCATACTCGCGGTGTTGGTGATGTGGCCGCGGTAGCTGGGGTCTTTGGCTGCGGCCTCCAGCATCATCGGGGTGAACAGGCGCACGCCGTGCACCACACCCATCAGGTCCACACCCAGCACCCAGTCCCAGTCGGCGACCGAGTTCTCCCACACCAGGCCACCTGCGCCCACCCCGGCGTTGTTGAAGACAAAGTGCGGCGCGCCAAAACGCGCCTTCACATCGGCAGCTAGTTGCTCCATTTGGGCGGCGTTGGACACATCGACCTTGCGTGCCAGCACCTGGGCACCGGCGGCTTCCATCTCGGCCTGCGCCGCATCGAGCGCGTCTTGCTGCACGTCCACCAGCACCAGGTGCATGCCCCGTGCCGCGCCAATACGCGCACATTCCAGGCCAAAGCCCGAGCCTGCGCCGGTGAGTACGGCGGTTTTTCCCACGAAATCCTGGATCATGCTGTTGCCTCTGCCTTTTTGAGTACGTAACCAATACGCGGGAAATGCACATGCACCGTGCCTGCACGCTCGTCGATGCGGCGCAGGGTGTAGTGGGTGCGGGTGGCGGCGACCAGTTCACCCTCGGTGGCCTCGGGGCCAAAACTTTCGGCGGCCACGGTGACTAGGCTGCCCAGCGCAATACCGTGGTCGTCCTGGAAGGTGCTGTCGGTCAGCAGTGTGTGGGGCGTGGACGCTGCCGCCACGGCAATGGCGTCTGCCGCGTTGAATTTTTCCATGGTGCCGTGGCCGATGGCGGCCATACGCGCCATCCAGTCCACCACCGCCGGGGTCAGGTCGAGGATGCCCGCCACCGACGGCGTGCGCGTGCGGGTGAACCACAGCGGGTGGTAACACGCAAAGTCGGCCACCGTGGGCACCGCGCCCAGCAGAAAGGGCTGGTCGTCCAGCATGTCGGACAGGCGGCGCAGGTAGGACTTGTAGGCCGCGGCGGCATCGGCCGGGCGCAGCCGGGTCATGCTGCCACTCATCGCCCGCCGGTCGTCGCTGAAGGCTTTGGCCACCTCGGGTGGTGTGTTGCCAAACATGTCGGCCGCGCCCTTGGGCCCGAGGTTGTAGGCCATGGCGGCCCAGAACAGAGTGCTGTCGGCCCATTGCGCCAGAGTGCGCGCCAGGCCTTTGCCAGGCTCGGGGTACAGCGATGGTGTGGGGGCCAGATGCTCCAACACGTCACAAATCAACGATGTGTCGCAGTAGATGTCGGCACCGATCTGCAGGATCGGCGTCTTGCGGTAGCCGCCGGTCAGTGCCTGCACGTCGGGCTTGGGCATGATTTGCGGAATCACTACCGACTTCCAGGCCAGGTTTTTGTAGCCCAGCACCAGGCGGATTTTTTCCGCAAAGGGGGAGCTGGGGTAGTGGTGCAGGATCAGGTCAGACATGGTGTGTGTCCTTAAACCAGTTTCACGAGTTGCTTGCCGAAGTTCTTGCCTTTGAGCAGGCCGAGGAAGGCCTCGGGCGCGGCGGCCAGCCCCTGGGCGATGGACTCACGCGGGCGCAGCTTGCCTGTTGCCACCAGCGCACCCAGCTCGGCCAGGGCTTCGGGCCAGACTTCCATGTGCTCGCTGACGATAAAACCTTCGAGTTTGAGGCGGCTGATCAGGAACAGCGCCGGGTTGGCCAGCGGCAGTGGTGCGCCGTCGTAGCCCGCGATCATCCCGCACAGGGCGATACGGCCAAAGGCGTTCATACGCAGCAGCACGGCGTCAAAAATATAGCCGCCAACGTTCTCAAAATAACCGTCGATGCCGTTCGGGCAGGCTTCCTTCAATGCGGTGGCCATGGTCTTCACATCGGGGTGCTGCTTGTAGTCGATACAGGCGTCAAAGCCCAGTTCGTCCGTCACGTAGGCGCACTTGTCCGGCCCACCGGCAATGCCCACCACCCGGCAGCCACGGGCCTTGGCCAGCGCACCAAACGCACTGCCCACCGCGCCACTGGCGGCGGTGATGACCACCGTCTCACCCGCCTTGGGGTTGATGATCTTGACCAGGCCGTACCAGGCGGTCACCCCGGGCATACCCACTGCACCGAGGTAATGCGACAGCGGCACGTGGGTGGTGTCCACCTTCTTCAGCGAGCCCGGCACCGACGCATCCACCACGCTGTACTGCTGCCAGCCGCCAAAACCCACAACCTTGTCACCCACGGCGTATTTGGGGTGCTGGCTCTCGACCACCTCCCCCACCGTGCCGCCCTGGAACACCTGGCCCACGGGCTGCGCGGCGGCATAACTCTTGGAGTCGTTCATACGACCGCGCATGTACGGGTCCAGGCTCATGTAATGGTGGCGCACCAGCACTTCGTTGGGCTTGAGTGGTGCGGTCTCAGACGTCACCAGTTTGAAATTGCTGGCCACGGCTTCGCCCTGGGGGCGGTTGTCGAGAATGATTTGCTGGTTGGTGGGCATGGTGCCTCCTGGAAGGTGTGGTTACTACAATTTTGATAGCTGCTTGCGCTTATGCAGCGTGCGCTAGAGGCCAATTTGGCTTAAAAATCAATCGGTTTTCAGCGGCGCTGCGCTGGATTCGGCCTCGCGCCGCATGTACTTGAAGGTGCCGGTGGCATGGGCACACACCCGGCCTTCGGCGTCGAGGATGCGGCCTTCGGTAAACGCCATCGACTTCGTGCGGTGCAGCAGCTGCCCCACTCCGCGCAGCGGGCCACGTGCGGGCTGCAAAAAGCTGGTCTTCATCTCGATGGTCACCACACCCATGTCGGGTGTCACGCTGCGGGCCGCCGTGGCCATGGTCACGTCCAGCAGCGTCATCGACGCGCCGCCGTGGGTCACGTGGAACGAGTTGAGGTGCTCCGGCGCGGGGGTGTAGAGGATCTCCGACTGACCGCCTTCGAAGCGCACCAGCTCGAAGCCCAGCAGCGTGACAAAGGGGATTTCAACGCCAAAGCTCATGGGTGTGTTCTCTCACGCACCGGTGACCACACTCACGCCGCCGTCCACCGCCAGCCACTGGCCAGTGATGTGCCGGCCTGCGTCGCTGGCGTACAGCAGCGTCAGGCCCTTGAGGTCTTCGTCACTGCCCAGGCGGCCCAGCGGCGCGTGGGACGCCATTTTTTCCTCGCCCAGGGTCTGGATCAGCACGGCGGCCATCTTGGTCATGAAGAAACCGGGGCAGATGGCGTTGACGTTGATGTTGTACTTGCCCCATTCGGCGGCCAGTGTTTTGGTGAACCCAATCACCGCCGTCTTCGACGTGTTGTAGGCAATGGTCTGCATCTCGGGCGGGTTGCCGTTGAGCCCGGCGATGGACGCGATGTTGATGATGCGGCCCGACTTGCGCGGGATCATGCTGGCCTTGGCCAGGTGCTGGCTCAGGATGAAGTAGCCCCGGATGTTGAGGTTCATCACCTTGTCCCAGGCAGCAACAGGGTGGTCTTCGGCTGGGGCACCCCAGCTGGCGCCGGCGTTGTTGACCAGGATGTCCACGTTTCCCATACGCTGCAGGGTCTCGTCGGCCAGGCGGCGGATGTCTTCTTCCTTGCCACAGTCGGCGGCGATCCAGCGGGCGTCGATGCCTGCGGCCTGCAGCTCGGCAGCGGCCTGCTCCAGGTCTTCGGCCTTGCGTGAACTCAGCAAAACACGGGCACCGGCCTCACCCAGCGCGTGGGCCATCTGCAGGCCCAGGCCGCGTGAGCCGCCGGTGACCAGGGCGGTTTTGCCGGTCAGGTCGAATAACTGTTGAACAGTGCGGGTCATAGAGGGTCCTGGATTAAAAGAGGTGGGTAACGGCAACTCCGGAGATTCTGCCGCGTCGCTTATATGCGGGGCTGTCCCCATGGCGATAAGAGGCATGCACTGCTGCATCCGCGCAGGCCGCATCCCTCAAATGGGGGATCTTTGTTGCACGGCCTGGCGCTATGCTTGGGGTTAATTTCAGGATGTATGGCATGGATGTGTGGCGCGTACTGGTGGTTGAAGACAATCCGGAAATGCGTGTTTTCTTTTCCGACTGCATCGCACGCTCCCCCGCTCTTGCGCTGGCGGGAAGTGTGGGCACGGTGGCCCAGGCAAAAAGTTGGCTGAATTTCAACGCGTTGTCGCTGAACGTGCTGCTGGTGGACCTGGGTTTGCCCGACGGCAGTGGGCTGGATGTGATCCGCCACGCCATCAAGTGCAATCCGGCCTGCGAAGTGCTGGTTATTTCGATGTTTGGCGACGAAGACAATGTGCTGGCCAGCATTGAAGCCGGCGCACTGGGCTACATCCACAAAGACTCCGCCCCCGAAGATGTGGCGCAAACCATCATCGACATGCGCGCCGGGGCGTCCCCGATCTCGCCCATGATCGCCCGCAGAGTGCTTGCCAAATACCGCAGCCTGGAACAAAAGACGCCACCAGCACAACCGCAACAACCAGGCACCACCGCAGCCAGGGGCCCGCAGCCCCTGCCTGCCGAAGGATTTTTATCCACCCGTGAGCAGCAAGTGCTGGCCTTGGTGGCACGCGGCTTTTCCCATGCGGAAATAGCCCGGCTGCAGGAGCTGAGCGTGCACACGGTGCACACCCACATCAAAAACCTGTACGCCAAGCTGTCGGTACATTCCAAAACCGAAGCCATCTACGAGGCCACACGTATGGGTCTGTTGACGGACAGGGACTAGGAAATTGTTTAAACACGTTCCAGCGGTGCCTTACACCACCATTCGCTACAGCGGCATCTGGCGTCACACCAGGCTGTGGGTGTTTGTGGCACTCATGGCCCTGGCATCGTTGGCCAAGGCCGAACTGGTCCTGACAGAAGCCAGACTGAACCCCGTGGAGGGTGCCGCAGACAGTGGCTCCACCGTGGTGCTGCCCTACTTGTGGGACCGGTCACAGCCGGCCCAGTCTGCGGTGGCCGAGTTTGTGTTCAATTTCGATATGCCTGCGTTGGCGGCAGAGCCCTACGGCCTGTTCGCAGCCAAAATGGCCAACGCTTATGAAGTGACGGTGAACGGCAGGCATATTGAACAGTTCGGCTCCATGCGCTGGCCCGCATGGGAAGACGCCAAACTGCCCCGCATCATCCCGCTGGGCCACACCTTGCGGGTGGGGCCGAACGAGCTGCGGGTTCGGATTCGGGGGGACGCCGGGCGCCAGGGCGGTTTATCCCCTTTGTTGATAGACACCATGCCGCAGGCCCAAGACGCCTACCTCGATGTGTGGTTGTGGCGTGTGCCTGCGCGGCTGGGTGTGGTGGTGTTCAGCGCCTTGGTGGGTTTGATGGGCCTGGCTTTGTGGCTGACGCAGGTTCAGCAGTTGCCAGGGCAGCGTCCGCACCGCGACCGTTTGTACCTTTACGGGGGTCTGGCGGAGTTTTTTTGGGTGTTTCGGGTCGCCGACTCCCTCATTGAAAACCCTCCCCTGCCCGTAGCGTGGTGGTCGGTGCTTTCTTCCTTGTCACTGGGCGCATGGGCATGCCTGACCACCTTGTTTTGTATGGAGCTGGTGGGCTGGGGCCAGGCCCGGTGGGCACGCGCCATGCGGGGCTGGCTGGGCACACTGTGGGTTGCTGGTGGGTTTGCCGCCATTGCGGGCTGGGTGTATGCCCAGCCTCTGGTGTTGACCGTTTGGTACAGCCTGTTGGGGCTGACTTTTTTGCTGTTTTGTGTCGCGTTTTCGTACCACAGCCTGTTCAAGCGCAAAGATCTGGGCAGCAGGCTTTTGGCTTTTGCCATCGCCGCCAACGTGGTGGTGGGCCTGGCGGATCTCTACCGTTTGCGGCTCAACCCCTCCATCACGGGCAGCAGTGCCTTGTATTTTTCATCCATGCTGTTCGGGCTGGCGGCCAGTGTGGTGGTGCTGATGCGCTTCAGGGCAGCCACAACCCACGCTGCGCACCTGCAGGCCACCCTGGCGCAGCAGGTGGCGGACAAAGGCCTGGAGCTGGAACAATCGTACGCACACATGGCCAGCCTGGCGCAGCAGCAGGCCCGCAGTGCGGAGCGCACGCGCATTCTGCGCGATATGCACGATGGCGTGGGCATGCACATCAGCGTAGCGCTGCGCCAGTTGCAAAGCGGCCAGGCGCAGACAGGTGATGTGGTCGGCATGCTGCAAGAGGGGTTGGACCAGCTCAAGCTGTCCATCGACGCGCTGAATTTGCCACCGGGCGATGTGACGGCACTGCTGGCCAATGTGCGTTACCGCCTGGAGCCGCGCCTGCGCAGCGTCGGCGTCACGGTGTACTGGCTGGTGGAAGACGCTCCCCTGCTGCCCCATCTGGACGACAAAGCCATGCGGCATTTGTTGTTCATGGTGTACGAGGCGATTTCCAACGTCCTGCAACACGCACGCGCCACGACGCTGCATATTGAATTGGTGCACATCGACGGGGGCAGCAGAATCCGTTTGACGGACAACGGCATCGGTTTTGACGTCACACAGCCCCCACGCAAAGGCCTGCAATCCATGCAGGAACGGGCCTTGGCCATTGGCGCAGAGTTGACCCTGCAAAGCACCCCAGGGGAAAGCGTGGTGACGGTGTGGATTGCCCCCCAGCCAGGCCCGCTATAAGAAAAATCTCAGTCGGGTCCGGTGGGCGGCATCACAGAATCAAAAAGCCTCTTCCGGCAGCGCGGCACAGGTCAGGTCGCGCTGCGACACCACCGCGAGCCAGGCACTGATTTTTGGCAGCTCATAGTGGTAAAAATAGCGTGTAGCGCCCATGCTGCCTACGCCAAAAGCTATTGATTTAGTAGCATCGTTGCCCTGCACCACGCGCGCCACGTCCAGCCAGATCCAGGCCAGCACCATGTGGCCAAAGGCCTGCATGTAGGGCACGGCGTTGGCCAGCGCGTCGCTGGGGTTGCCGGTGGCCCATGCGGCTTGTGTGGCGGCCTCGACCTGCTGCAGTGCATCGCGCAGCGCGGTGGCATATGCGCCCAGCTCCGGGTGGCCCGCGGTTTGTTCGATGGTGGTGTGGATGCGCTGTGCCAGCAACTGCAGGCCACGCCCGCCTTCCATCAGAACCTTGCGCCCCAGCAGGTCGGCCCCCTGAATGCCGTGGGTGCCTTCATGGATCATGTTCAGGCGGTTGTCGCGCCAGTACTGCTCCACCGGGAAGTCACGGGTGTAGCCGTAACCGCCGTGCACCTGGATCGCCAGCGAGTTGGCCTCCAGGCACCATTCGCTGGGCCAGCTTTTGGCGATGGGGGTCAGCACTTCGAGCAGCAGGCGGGCATCGTCGGCGGCCTCGGGTGTGCCGGTGTGCTGCTCGTCCACCAGGCGGGCGCAATACAACTCCAGCGCCAGCGCACCTTCGCAGTACGACTTCTGCGCCAGCAGCATCCGTTTGACATCTGCGTGTTCAATGATGCGAATCTGGGCCTGCGCGGCATCTTTGCCGCCGGGGCCGACCGGGCGGCCCTGGGGGCGGTTTTTGGCGTAGTCGAGCGAGGCGTAATACCCCGCCATACCCAGCATGACAGCGGCTGTGCCCACACCAATACGCGCCTCGTTCATCATGTGGAACATGCAGCGCAGGCCTTCGTGCGGTTTACCCACCAGGTAACCCACAGCACCGGCCTGGCCGTCCACCGGGTATTTACCTTCACCAAAGTTGAGCAGCGTATTCGTGGTGCCGCGCCAGCCGAGTTTGTGGTTCAGCCCGGCCAGGGCCACGTCGTTGCGCACACCGGTCAATTGGCCATCGGTGCCCACCATCTTTTTGGGCACGATAAACAGCGAGATGCCGCGGGTGCCCGGAATCAGCTTGCCGTCGGGGCCAGGGATCTTGGCCAGCACCAGGTGGATGATGTTCTCGGTCAGCTCATGTTCGCCGCTGGAGATCCACATCTTGTTGCCCTTGAGGCGAAAGCGTGGGCCGAGTGGGTCCGCTTCGCTGCCCGGGCCGTCCGGCACGGCACGGGTGGCCACGTCGCTCAGAGACGAACCCGCCTGCGGCTCGGACAGGCACATGGTGCCCGCCCAGCGGCCCGAAAATTCGTTCAGCGCGAACACCTCTTTTTGTGCCTCGGTGCCGTGCACCATCAACAGGCCCGCGTTGCCCTTGGTCAGCATGTTGGAGCCAATACTCACCGAAGCCATGGCAAAAAACGCGTTGGCAGCCGCCTCCACCGTGTAGGGCAACTGCATGCCGCCAATGTCGTAGTCCTGCGACGCACTCAGCAGGCCGGACTCCACAAACGCCTTGTGTGCGTCGTGGGTGGCCTGCGGCAAGATGACTTTTTCACCATCAAAATGCGGCTCCTGTGTGTCCACCAGGCGGTTAAACGGGGCGTATTTTTCGCGGGCAATCCGTTCGCAGGTGTCGAGCACGGCATCAAAGGTTTCGCGCGAATGGTCGGCAAAACGGCTGCGCTGGTCGAGTGTTTCGGCGTTGAGCCAGTCGTAGAGCAGGAAGTCGATGGTGGGGCGGAGTGCCATGAAAAAAATCCTTTGGGGGAAACAGATGGTTAATGCGCCCAGGGGTACGGCACGGGCTTCCACCGTCGCCCGATGAGCTTGAGCCAGTTGCGTTGCCACTTGGGGCGGGCGTTGAACTGCAGCTTGGGCACGATGCGCTGCGCGGGGTCGATCTCGGGCCAGTGCGCCAGCCACTGCGCCAGGCTGCTGCCCGCATAACGGGCGAAGAAGGTGGCCAGGTCGCCCCGAAACTCTTTGAACACGTGGTAGTGCAGAACAGCCACATCGGCCGGGTACACCGGGATGTTTTTCAAATCCAGCACGGCCGACAAGGCGATCTGCTCAACGGTGTTGATCTGCACCAGCGGGTAGATGGCATCGATGGCGTCGATAGTCTCTTGCAGCAGGCCAAGCTGGTCACCGCGCAGGCCAATCACGCCGGAATTCCAGAGTGTCATACCGGTGCGCAGGTGCTGCTCTGTGCCACACACCCGGAACGGCTGTGCCCGGATGGCGCGGTACAGGCGGCCTTTGGAGTTGGTCTCGTGCCGGGTGCCTTCGACCGTGCCTTCACTCTGGTGCAGAAACACCTCACCCTGGGTAATGCGGGCAAAAACCGGGGTGATGGGGGCGGTGAATGTGGTGTCGGAATCCACAAACATATACCCGTCACCCGCGCTAGCACCCGTGCTCTGCATCGCCCACTGCACCACACAGGATTTGATGCGGTGTACGTAGTTGATGCTGCCGCGCCAATCATGCAACTGCGTGGCAGACAAAGGCAGATACCGCACCGAGGTGTGTGTACCCAGAATACGTTCAAAGTGGGTGGGGTCGTCGGTGGCGACCAGCAGCGTGAAGTCTGCCGGGTCGTGCCAGCGCCACAGCGACAGGATGGAGTAAATGGCCTCGTCACGGTAGCAGTCTGCACCGTGGGCCATGTAGATCAGGTAGTTCAATTCGGGTGCTCACCAGCGGTGGTTGGAAAGGGTTGAGGCATCCATACAAGGTATCGATGCCGCACCATTTTCCAATGAAGTCGTGGTCGGGTCAGCACCTCACCGAATCACAGCACCTCAAACACGCCAGCCGCGCCCATGCCGCCACCAATACACATGGTGACCACCACCCGTTTGGCACCACGGCGTTTGCCTTCAATGAGGGCGTGGCCGGTGAGGCGCTGGCCGCTGACGCCATAAGGATGGCCCACAGCAATGGCACCGCCGTTGACGTTCAGGCGGTCGGCCGGAATGCCGAGTTTGTCGCGGCAGTACAGCACCTGCACGGCAAAAGCTTCGTTCAGCTCCCACAGGTCAATGTCTTGCACTGTCAGGCCCAGGCGCTTGAGCACCTTGGGGATGGCAAACACCGGGCCAATGCCCATTTCGTCCGGCTCACAGCCTGCGACCGCAAAGCCCAGAAAGCGGCCCAGCGGTTGCAGGCCTTTTTGGGCGGCCAGCTTTTCGTGCATGACCACCACGGCACCACCGCCGTCAGAGAACTGGCTGGCATTACCTGCGGTGATCAGGCC
>JAGOEY010000204.1 GCA_017997515.1 Burkholderiaceae bacterium
GCCCCCAGCGCCACCCCCGCCAAAGCCAGCACCGCTTTGCCCGCCAGCTTCACGGCGCGCTGCAGGTCGGCTGGTGTGGGGGCGCGGCCGGGCGCGTTGAGCACATACACCCCCGGCTTGCCCAGGCGCACGCCCAGCACCAGCGCCATGGTGGCCATCGGCCAGCCGCTGTTGGGCGACGGAGTGTGGCCGGACTCGCGCCACATCGCCGCCAAGGGCAAAAACGGCGAGGGCAAGGCCACCACCGCCAGCAGCAGCGCAGTGATACGCGCAGGCAGCCACGACAACACGTCGTCGGCGCGGGCTGCCCATTTGCCCGCCCATTCCCAACGGCCCCGGTAGCCCCACATGGCGTCGGCGGTGTTGGCAAAGCGGTACAGGGCGGCACCAGGCAGGCCGAACAGCACAAACCAGAACACAGGTGCCACCACCGAGTCGTTGAGGTTTTCTGCCAGTGACTCGATGGCGCTTTCACGCACCTCCTCCGCATTCAGCTGGCTGACATCGCGGCTGACCAGGCGGCCCAGTTGGGTGCGCCCGGCATCGAGTGAAATGGCCAGCGCCGCCTCCACCGCCTGCACCTCGTCGCGCAGCATGCGCCAGGCCAGCAGCGGTTTGAGTGCCAGCCCGGTCAGCAGCACCGCGCCCCAGGCGGGCAATTGCCACGCGGCCCATTGCAGCGCGCTGGATGCTACCAAAACCATAGCTGCACCCGCAAACCAGGCAAGCGCCCCGGCACTAAAACGCTTGAAATCCTTGTGGATTGCGGGGCTGCCAGCAGCAGGTGCTATCCGCCGCCCGGCCCTGCCCAGGTAATGCCCCATCCACACCACCGGGTGCCAGCGCACAGGTGGCTCGCCCAGAAAACGGTCTACCAGCAGCGCCAGCCACAGCGGGGCGACCAGCACCAGAATCTGCAGCACCGCGCCCCAGCCTTCGCCGAGGAACAGCAGGAACAAGGCGGCGACGATCATGGGTGGCTGGGAAAAGAAGGGTTAAGGCTTTGCACCAAAACCCATTGTGCAATCAGTCTGCAATCAGTCCTCAATCCCCCGCTGCGCCGGAATACCCGCCTTAAACGCATGTTTGACCATGGCCATCTCGGTCACGGTGTCGGCCAGTTCGATGATCTCGGGCGGGCAGCGGCGGCCGGTGAGTACGACGTGCACGTGGGACGGGCGCGTGCGCAGGGTTTGCAGCACGTCGTCCAGCGGCAGCCAACCGTAGATGAGCGGGTAGGTCACTTCGTCCAGCGTGACCATAAAAAACTCGCCGCCCAGGATGGCCGCCTTGGCCTTGAGCCAGCCGTCGCGCGCCAGTTGGGCGGAGTGCTCCAGGTCCTGGCTCTTCCAACTGAAGCCGTCACCCAGTCCTTCGATAGGGATACCGATCTGCTCAAACATGCGGTGCTCACCAAACCGGGCGCTGGGCACTTTCATGAACTGGTAAATCTTGACCGCCTTGCCCCGGCCATGGGCGCGCAGGGCCAGGCCAAAGGCTGCCGTGCTTTTGCCTTTGCCGTCGCCGGTGTTGACGATGACGAGGCCCCGGCGTTCACCTTCGGGTTTGTCGTAGGGTTTGGCGATGGGGGGTGTTTCGATCTGCATATTTTTTAATCGGGTATCAATGGGGTATCAGCGAGGAAGTGCTATCCACTGGTCAGCAACGCGGTGAACATGGACACGCCGGTCAAAAACCATCTCCAGCGCGGCGTGGGTGGTGGGGTCGTCACAGGGGCCGTCGTGCAACACGTCGCCGTCGGCCATGATGACCAGCTGGTCGGATGCCAGAGCCATCGACAACTCGTGCAACACACTCACCACCGTTTTGCCCGCTGCGACCAGCGCACGGGTGGTGGCCATCCAGTCGGCCTGGTGGGGCGGGTCGAGGTTGGCGAGTGGCTCGTCCATCAGCAGCACCTCCGCCTCCACCGCCAGCGCACGGGCCAGCAGCACCCGCTGGCGCTCTCCGCCCGAGAGCTGGCCGAGTGGCCGGTCGCGCCAGCCCCAGGCCTGGGTGCTGCGTAATGCGCGTTCCACAGCGGCACGGTCGGCATCGTTGGGCGCGGCCAGCCAGCGCTGGTGCGGCAGGCGGCCCAGCATGGCCACGTCGTAGACCATCAGGTCGTCGGCACTACCCTCACCTGCGCCGCCCTGCCCCAGCCACGACAGGCGCTGGGCGCGCACGCGGCCTGGCAGGCTGTGCAGCACATCACCGAACAACCGCACTTGACCGCTGTGCGCCAGCAGCCCGGCCAGCACCTTGAGCAAGGTGGACTTGCCCGCGCCATTCGGGCCAACGATGCTGGTCCAGCGGCCCACCGGGATCTGTAAGTCGATGTGGTGCAGCACCTTGCTGGCGCCCAGCACCGCACTCACGTCGCGCGCCTCCAGTGCTGCTGCTTTTAAGCCAAATCGGGCTGTAGCGCCCGCTGCATCTGCGCCAGTAGCTATCGAATTCATACCGATACCCTCACGCTGCGCCGGTGCATCAGCCACAGCAGGTAGCTGCCACCGAGCACGGCGGTGAGCACACCCACCGGCAACTCTTGTGGTGCGATGAGCCAGCGTGCGCCCAGGTCGGCGGCCATCAGCAGCAGCCCGCCCATACCGGCCGACAGCAGAATCAGCCAGGCGTGGGTGGTCTTCACCACCGAGCGCACCAGGTGGGGCGCGGCCAGGCCGACAAAGGCGATCAAACCGGTCTGCGCCACCGCTGCCCCTGTGGCCAGCGCCAGCACCGCCACCAGCGCTGCACGCATCGCGCCCAGCGGCAGGCCCAGGCTCTGGGCGGTGGACTCACCGAGCGCCAGGCCGTCCAGCACCGGGGCCAGCGCCCAGCCCAGCAGCAGGCACACCGTCGCCACCGCAGCCATGACGGCGCAGGCGCTCCAGCCCACCAGTGCGGTGCTGCCCAGCATAAAACCCACAATGGCCTGCATCACGTCCACCGAGCTGAGTGTGATGAGGTCTTTGACAGCACCCAGCACGACGCCCACGATCACGCCCGCCAGCAAGAGGCGCAGCGTCTGCTGCACACCACGCGCGAGCAGCAGCGTGAGCAGCACAGCCACCACGGCACCGATAAAAGCGGCACCGGTCAACCCGAGCCGCACGACCCACTGCGTGCTGGCGGGCGACGTGCCAAACAAGGCCAGCGCGATCGCCACGCCCATCGACGCACCCGAGGCACTGCCCAGCAAATACGGGTCGGCCAGCGGGTTGCGAAACAGCCCTTGCGCCACCGCACCCGCCAGCCCGAGCAGCGCACCCGCCAGCCACGCGCCCAGTGTGCGTGGCAGCCGGATGTCCCATACGATCTGCAGCGCCACCGGGTCATGCTGCGCAGCAAACACACTCTCAAACCCCGTGCTGCCGATGCCCGCGCCGAGCAGCACCAGCGCCGCCGACAGCCCCAGCAGCACCACACCCAAAACCCGCGCACGGCTGCGTTGGGTTTTCATGGCGCTTTGTTCTGAAGGCAGTGGGCCATGAGGCGTGCAGCTTCGCCCATACGCGGACCGGGCCGCACCAGTACGTCGGAGTCTTCGGCCTTGAAGCGGCAGATGCGCCCCTCACGCACCGCGCGCATGTTGCCCCAGCCGGGGCGCTGCTCCAGGCCCGTCGCGCTGCGCTCGCCCACCATGATCACGTCGGGGTTGGCGCGCACCACAAATTCGGGGTTGATCTTGGGGAACGGCCCCATCGCTGCGGGCACGATGTTCTTCGCACCCAGCCGCGTGAGGGTTTCGCCCATGAAGGAGCTTTCACCTGCGGCGAAAGGCCCGCTGTTGACCTCGTAGTACACCCGGGTGTTCTTCACGCTGGCGGGCAGGGACTGCGCAGCCGCCGACACACTGGCATCGATCTCGCGCCACACACGCTGGGCGTCGCCCGTGCCCAGCACCTGGCCAATCTTGTCGAGCACGCGGCGCATGTCGGCGTGGTT
>JAGOEY010000205.1 GCA_017997515.1 Burkholderiaceae bacterium
CGTCTTCGTGAGAGAAAAATCATGACCGACACCTCTTTGGTGCAGGGCGAATTCGCGCCTGCAGATACTTCCTTTGCTGCCGACATTTCCGTGCAGTCTTCTCCCCTGGACGCAGTGGTATCAGCCGTCGAAGCCGATGCTGCTGTGACCGCTGAGCCCAACGGCTTTATCGAGCTGGGCCTGGCCCCTGAACTCGTGCAAGCCGTGGCTGATCTGGGTTACACCCAGCCCACCAGCGTGCAGCTCAAGGCGATCCCTCTGGCGATGGGCGGTGGCAACGACTCCACCAAGTTCATCGACCTCATGGTCTCCAGCCAGACGGGCAGCGGCAAGACCGCCGCCTTCCTACTGCCCGTGCTGCACACGCTGATCAACCAGCAAGCTGCTGCCGAAGCCGAAGAGCGCGCCGCTTTTGAACGCGCCGTGGCCGAAGCCGCTGCCCGTGGCGAACCTGCTCCCAAGCGCGCCAAACGCAAGGACCCTACCAGTTCGCGCAACTTCAAGGCTGCCACCCCTGGTGCCCTGATCCTGTGCCCGACCCGTGAACTGGCGCAGCAAGTCGCGCACGATGCCATCGACCTGGTCAAGCATTGCCGTGGCCTGCGTGTGGCCAACGTGGTGGGTGGCATGCCTTACCAGTTGCAGATCGCCAAACTGCAAAACGCTGACCTCGTGGTGGCGACCCCTGGCCGCCTGCTGGACCTGCAGCGCTCGATGCAGATCAAGCTCGACAAGGTGCAGTTCCTGGTGGTGGACGAAGCCGACCGCATGCTCGATCTGGGCTTCTCGGACGATCTGGCAGAACTCAACCAGCTGACCAGCCAGCGCAAGCAGACCATGATGTTCAGCGCGACTTTTGCCCCGCGCATTCAGCAATTGGCCATGCGCGTGATGCACGACGGTGGTTCGTCGGTGCAAAAGGTGACCATCGATTCGCCGCAAGAGAAGCACGCCAACATCAAGCAGGTGCTGTACTGGGCTGACAATGCACAGCACAAGCGCAAGATGCTGGACCACTGGTTGCGTGACACCACGATCAACCAGGCCATCGTCTTTGCCAGCACCCAGGTGGAGTGCGACGGCCTGGCCAACGACCTGCAGCAAGACGGCTTCTCTGCCGTGGCGCTGCATGGCGCCCTGAGCCAGGGCCTGCGCAATCGTCGCCTGATGGCGCTGCGCGCTGGTCAGGTGCAGATTCTGGTGGCGACCGATGTGGCAGCCCGTGGCATCGACGTGCCCACCATTACCCACGTCTTCAACTTCGGCCTGCCCATGAAGGCTGAGGATTACACCCACCGCATCGGCCGCACCGGCCGTGCGGGCCGCGATGGCCTGGCCGTCACGTTTGCCGAGTTCCGCGACCGCCGCAAGATCTACGACATTGAGTCGTACAGCCGCCAGCAGTTCAAGGCCGAAGTGATTCCGGGCATGGAGCCTTCGCAGCGCGCCCCGCAGGCGCCTCGCGGTGGGGACTTTGGTGGTGGCCGTGGCCGCTCGTATGACAACCGCGACAACCCATCGCGTGGCCGTTTCGGTGGTCCCGCACGCGGTGGCAACGACCGTGGTGGTTTCGGTGGTGGCTTTGGCGGCGGTTTTGCCGGCCGTGACAATCGCGGCGCGCCTGCCCGTGGTGAAGGCAGCGGTTTTGCAGGCCGCGACGATCGCGGCGGTGATCGTGGTTTTGCCCCACGCCGTGACAGCGAGGGTTATGGCCGCAAGCCTGGTTTTGGCGACACAGGCCGTGGTGGCTTTGCTCCCCGTGGCGACGCGGGCGCACCGCGCGGTGATTTCGCACCCCGCAAGCCCGCGTTTGCCAAGCCTGCTGGTGGTGGCGGCAAGCCTTTCGTGGCCCATGACGCCCGCAAGCGTCCTGCTCGCCCGGCTCGCTGAGCGTTGAGGGTTGATGGCGCTACTTAGCTAGTGCCGCGCCTGTTGCAAAGGCTGGTACCGCAAGGTGCCGGCCTTTTTTCATGGTGGCGGCGCGGTGTGTCGCAGAGGCGGGCGGGCGGCTCGTCAATAATGGCCTCCGGAGGAATCTGCTGTGTCGTCTTCTTTATCTTCGGGTGCGGACTTTGAGCACATGTTCGGGCTGGCGCCGGTGTCACTCTGGCTGGAGGACTACAGCGCGCTCAAGCAGCTTTTTGATCAGTGGCGTGCCGAAGGCGTGACCGACATCCGCCAGTTCCTGGCCCAGGACCCGGCCCGCCTGAGGGCCTGCAGTGCCGCCCTCAAAGTGCTCAAGGTGAATCAGCGCACGCTGGATCTGTTTGCCGCCGAGAGCCAGCAGGTCCTGGAAGCCAACCTCCACAAGGTGTTCCGCGACGACATGCACGACGCGGTGGCGCATGAGCTGTCGCAGTTGTGGGATGGGCAGCTGGAGTTTTCCAACCAGACCGTGAACTACGCGCTCGACGGTCGACGGCTGGATGTGCAGATCCGTGCGCGCATCCTGCCCGGCTACGAGGACAACTGGAGCCGTGTGTTGGTGTCACTGGAGGATGTGACGGCCACCGTGCGCGCAGGGGCGGAGCTGCGCCGTAGCGAGCGGTACGCTCGCGACCTGTTCGAACATTCGCCCGTGTCCTTGTGGGTGGAGGACTTCAGTGCGGTCAAGAGCCTGCTCGATGGTGTGCGTGCGCAGGGCATTGACGATTTCAAGACATTCATTCGGGTGCATCCGGAGTTCGTGACACGTTGCATGCACGAAATCAGGGTGATTGACGTGAACCAGCAGACCCTGCGCATGTTCGGCGCAGAGAGCAAGGAGATGCTGCTGAACAACATTGGACGGGTATTTCGCGGGGAGATGCACGAGTCCTTTGCGGAGCAGTTGCTGGACTTGTGGGAGGGCAAGACCTTCCAGCAGCGCGAAGTGGTCAACTACGCACTGTCTGGCGATGCGGTGCATATCCACATGCAATTCTCGGTGCTGGCCGATCACATGAGCGACTGGGGGCTGGTGCTCCTGTCGCTGGTGGACATCACGGCGCGCAAGAAGGCTGAAGCCTATCTGGAGTACCTGGGCAAGCACGATGTGCTCACGCAGTTGCGCAACCGGGCGTTTTACGCCGAGGAACTCAACCGTCTGACCCGCAAGGGCCCCTGGCCTTTGTCCATCATCGCCATCGACCTCAATGGGCTCAAGGTGGTGAACGACGAGCAGGGCCATGCGGCGGGAGACTCCATGCTGCGCCGTGTTGGCGAGGTGTTGGCGAAGGCTGTGGATGCACCGGCCTGTGCAGCACGCATTGGCGGCGATGAGTTCACGGTGTTGTTGCCCGGTACGGATGAACGTGGAGCCACGGCCCTGCAGGAACGCATCTTGTCGATGCTCGAACTCAACAACCAGTTCTACCCGGGCCAGCACCTCAGTCTGGCCATGGGAATCGCCTGTTGCCAGTCGGGCGATGCGGTAGAGGCTGCAATCCACCGTGCCGACCAGGCGATGTACGCGGAAAAGAACCGCTACTACCAGCAAAAGAACGTGGACCGGCGGCAGTCTGGCAGTCCTTGATACGCACAGCTGGATCAGAGATGGACCGGGGTGCGGCCGATCTCGGGCCAGCGATGGTGTAGAAAGATCCAGGACAGCATGCCAATGCACAACATCAGCAGCGATGACAGTGCCAGCAAAACCGTGGAATGCATCACCAGCGGCGCAATGAGGCCCGCCACCAGCCCATTGGCCGTCGAACCGACAAACGCCTGCATGGACGAGGCCATGCCTCGCCGCTCGGGGTAGAGGTCCAGCACCAGCAGCGTCACCACGGGCACCATCAGCGCCCAGCCAAAAGAAAAGATCGCAATGGGCGCAAGGGCCCACCAGGCGTGGGCGGTGAACAGGAGATTGGCGCCCAGGTTCAACACGGCCACCGAAAACATGATGACGAACCCGTGGCGGATCTGGCGCTTGGGCGGAATGCG